>JAQWUC010000042.1 GCA_029242355.1 Paracoccaceae bacterium
GCTCAACTTTCACTTGAAAAAGAATATGAAAAATATAGAGGTTATGACACTCGGTTTAGAGTTATGTTGGAAAACTCAAGCGAAAATATCATAATTTTAAACGCTCAAACAGGTCATATAACAGACGCTAACGTGTCCGCTGCAAAATTATTAGGTTCAGATTTAATGCCCTTAATAAATACGGAAATGCACAGCATATTCAAAAATCAAGAAAAGGACACCTTTCTATCAAAATTAAAGGCTAAAAACGGGCACAAGCTATTAAATTCCGAAAGATTTATATTACTAAAAAGTAATCTAGAAGTACTTATTTTTCCTACGGTTTTTAGAGCAAATAGCGATATGCTTATTGTATGTAAGTTGGAACCCTTGGATTCAAATTTAAATGCGAGTCAGGAATTCGTATCCGCACTTCAAACCCTTTACGAAAATAGTCCTGATGGAATGATCTTTACTGACAGAAACGGTTTAATTACCTACTCTAATGAAAGTTTCTTATCAATTTGTGATGTTGCCGATATCGGAGACATTCGTTCTAAATCGCTAGGCGACTTTCTAAGTCGTGGTGGTGTTGATCTTAAAGTGCTGATAGAGAACACTCAGAGTAAAGGTACAATGCAATTTTACTCAACTAAAATGCGTACAAGTTTTGGAAGGCAGACCTTAGTCGAAATATCAGCAACCCATCTTGGAGAGAAAAACGAACCATCGTTTGCATTTGTAATAAAAGATACCTCACGACTCGAATCTGGACGCCATAGCACGGATGCTGTTTCAGAAAAAGCACTTCAAAACGTAATGAAGTTGGTGGGATCAGCTCCCCTTAAGGAATTAGTTGCGGATACTAGTGATGTAGTCGAACGCTTGTGTATTGAGACTGCAATTGAATTAACAGCAAACAATAGAGTAGCTGCAGCTGATATGCTTGGTGTATCTCGCCAAAGTCTTTATGTGAAGTTACGTAAATATGATTTAATGAGTAAGGCTCCCGATCCCTATTAATTTACCAAACAAATTTAAAAAACTGCTTGCCTTATGTGTAAATGTAAATAAAAATTGACACATGAATTCACTTCAGAAAATCCAGAATCATTCGTATCCTGACATCTCTACGTCGCTTGAATTAATTAAACCAATTACTTGGTTCCCACCAATGTGGGCATTTTTGTGTGGCGCGGTGTCAACTGGAGCAATAACAATTGATAACTTGCCTCTGATTGGCCTTGGTATTTTTCTAGCAGGTCCAATAGTTTGTGGAATGAGTCAAGCTGCAAATGATTGGTGCGATCGTCACGTTGATGCTATCAATGAACCAAACAGACCAATACCTTCAGGTCGAATGCCAGGAAAATGGGGCTTATGGATAGCTATACTAATGTCGATAACCAGCCTTTTTATTGGCTGGTTCTTGGGTACTTGGGGATTCATCGCTACCCTGATAGGTGTTGTTTGTGCTTGGGCCTACTCAGCAGAACCAGTTCGACTCAAAAAATCAGGTGTTTGGGGACCATTTCTTGTAGGCATTTGTTATGAAGGGCTACCTTGGTTTACAGGAGCAGCAGTACTTTCACTAGGCCTTCCAAGTATAGAAACAATTGTACTAGCTTTTCTCTACGCACTCGGGGCCTTTGGAATTATGACTTTGAATGACTTTAAGGCAATGAACGGTGACCGAGAAACAGGAATTAACTCGTTACCTGTGGTAGCTGGGGAATATTTAGCAGCGCGAATAGCTTGCACGGTAATAGCAATTCCTCAAATTATAGTCATTATTCTTTTACTTTACTGGAACCTTCCCGTTTATGGATCGATGATAGTTACTAGTTTAATTTTGCAATTCCTAGCAATGCGAAGATTTTTAAAAGACCCTGTTGGGTTAGCGCCTTGGTATAATGCTACGGGCGTCATGTTATATATTGTCGGAATGATGATTAGTGCAATTGCAATCAGCGAGAGTTTAATATGAACAAAACACTTTCCTGGTTTTCAATATTTCGATTAGGTTTAGTTCAAATGGCGCTTGGCTCAGTAATTGTGCTTACTACTTCAACATTGAATCGTTTAATGATCGTTGAGGGAGCATTACCAGCTGTGATTCCTGGCCTGTTAGTCTCTTTTCACTACGGAATACAAGTAACCCGACCTGCTTGGGGATTTTTTTCCGATACTGGAAAAACTCGAACAAAGTGGATTCTAATAGGGATGACTACTTTATCGTTTGGTGGTGTGCTCGCAACATTAGGGACAATAACTATTCAATCAAATTTTGTTTTTGGAATCACAATATCGATAATTTCGTATGCTCTCATCGGCCTTGGCGTTAGCGCCGCTGGAACATCACTACTCGCCTATTTAGCTATCGCTACAAAACCAGAGAGACGCGCGGCAGCGGCATCATTAACCTGGCTTATGATGATCTTTGGTATAGCCGTTACTGCAGGAGTCGTTGGAAATATGATAGACCCTTTTTCCAATACTCGATTAATAACTGTTATTTCAGCAGTTTGCGTAATAGCAATACTAATAACAATAATAGCAGTCTACGGTATTGAAGAAAAACACCCTTATCAAACTCAAACTTTAAATAACGAGAATTTAGCAATAATCGAAGGCTTGAAAGAAGTTTGGCAAGAGCCAAAGGCAAGGGTATTTACATTATTTGTGGCAGTTTCGATGACAGCATACTTCATGCAAGAATTAATTCTAGAGCCCTATGCAGGATTAGTATTCAACTTAACTCCAGGACAAACAACTTCATTATCAGGAGTTCAAAATGGAGGTGTCTTTTTGGGAATGCTCGCCGTTGGCACTACAGTGTCAGGATTCAAAATTGGATCCCTCAAAATATGGGTTTTCCTTGGTTGTCTTGGATCAGCCTTAGCGTTAATAACTATTTCACTATTTGGTTATAATGATTTTGGCCTATCAATTTCATTTCCTATTGTAATCTTGGGATTCTGCAACGGTGCCTTCGCAGTAGGAGCCATCGGCTCAATGATGCAACTCGCAGGAAACGGAAAACTAAATAGAGAAGGCACACGAATGGGCCTTTGGGGCGCTTCACAAGCCATTGCAGCAGGATTTGGTGGCTTGTTAGGCACCGTACTTGTAGACCTTCTAAGACTATATTTCTTAAACCCCGCCGACGCATTTGGAATCGTATTTTTCTTTGAAGCCATTTTATTTACTTTGGCAGCTTTGATGAGTTTAAGAATAATAGATTCCAATCAGCATAGGTCAAAAAACCAGCCCATAGG
Source organism: Paracoccaceae bacterium (assembly GCA_029242355.1). Lineage (GTDB taxonomy): Bacteria > Pseudomonadota > Alphaproteobacteria > Rhodobacterales > Rhodobacteraceae > JAYZEV01. Next base: position 3,258 of record JAQWUC010000042.1, read on the forward strand.
AGTATTAGAATAGATGGATGTATTTGAAGTCATTATAATAGGTGGCGGACCATCTGGAGCCACCGCTGCACATGAATTGGCAAAAAAGGGTACAAAAGTAGCATTTATAGATAAGGCGGGTCGAATTAAACCATGCGGAGGAGCAGTGCCTCCTCGGCTAATCATAGATTTTGAAATTCCTGAAAATCAAGTCGTAGCAAAAATTCGAACTGCACGAATGATCTCACCAACTGCTCGTAAAGTAGACATGCCGATTGAAAATGGTTTTGTCGGCATGGTAGATAGAGAAAACTTTGACGCATTTTTACGTAAAAGAGCCTGCAATGCTGGAGCAAAAGAGTATACCGGTACATTTTTAAGAATTGAAAGACTCAGTGAGAAAACTTTGGTAATTTATCGGGACAAAAAAACGGGCGACGAAATAACTTTGCAAACCACTGCAATTATTGCAGCAGATGGAGCTAGATCGAATGTAGTCCGATCTGAAATACCCGGCGGTCGAGAGATTCCTTATGTAATCGCTTACCACGAGATCATTAAAGCACCAAAACAAGAATCATATGACCCTGATCGATGTGATGTAATATATGACGGAAAAATTTCCCCAGATTTTTATGGATGGATTTTTCCGCATGGCAAAGTAGCCAGTGTAGGGATGGGAACTGGAATAGATGGAATTGATTTAAAAGCTGCAACACTAGAGCTGAGAAAATCAGCGGGGCTTTCCAACTGTGAAACTATCCGACGAGAGGGCGCTCCGATCCCTTTAAGACCTTTAGATAAATGGGATAACGGTAAGGATCTTGTCCTAGCGGGTGATGCTGCAGGCGTCGTGGCTCCATCTTCTGGTGAAGGTATTTACTACGCAATGGTTGGCGGTCAACAAGCAGCAAATGCAATTTTTTCGTTTCTGAAGAATGCGGATCCTCATATGCTTAAAATTGCTAGAAAAAGATTCATGGCAGAGCACAAAACTGTTTTTAGAGTTCTAAGTGCAATGCAGAACGCTTATTACCGATCCGACGATCGAAGAGAACGATTTGTAAGCTTATGTAAAGATAAAGATATTCAAAAGTTAACCTTCGAAGCATATATGAATAAAAAGTTAATAAAAACAAGGTTGTTAGCTCATTTAAAAATAATGGTAAAGAACATAGCTCATCTGACTGGAGTAATTAAAGCAACATCGTGAACGACATGATCCCGGCCTGGGAAAACGGTAAATTGAAACCTATCGAAAAGCTTGAAGTACATAAACGCGCGCTCAGGCATAAAGCTGTTTCAGTGTTTATAATTTCAGGATCCGAGACTTTAATTCAAAAACGAGCTTTAGATAAATATCATACCCCAGGCTTATGGGCAAATGCGTGTTGCACTCATCCTTTTTGGAACGAACTCGCAAGTGATTGTGCTAAACGCCGAATCAGAGAAGAACTCGGCGTAAAAACAAGCATAAATTTCGTTTACTGCGATCAAATAGAGTACAAAGCTCATGTTGGAAATGGATTAGTCGAGCACGAACTCGTAGATGTTTTTACTATAACTATAGATAAAAAAGATAAAATTAAAATTATCCCTAATTCATCTGAAGTAATGGATACACGGTGGGTCGAATTCAAAACCCTTCAGCAAGAAATACAAGAAAATTCTGAAAAATTCACACCTTGGTTAAAAATTTATCTCACGGACCATATTGACCAGATTTTAAATAAGTAATTTTATTTAACAATTTTAATCTTTGCGTTACTTTCTTTATCCAACTGAAGAACTTCCGATATGCAATCGAAAATAGATAAGTAGTCCAAACCAGCCACTTTATACATATCATCCGGACTAGCCTGATCAATAAATTCATCTTTTAAAGTCAATGTCCTCACCTTTAAATCTCTATCAAGATTTCCAGTCTCAGCCAACCAATGCAATACATGGGCACCAAATCCACCTTTTGCTCCTTCCTCAACCGTTATTAAGACATCATGATTTTCAGCTAAATTTTGAATTAGTTGGATATCAAGCGGTTTTGAAAACCTCGCGTCTGCAATGGTAGGAGTAACTCCCTTTTCATTTAACATTTCCGAAGCCTTTATGACGTCACTTAAATGGGTACCAAAACTTAGTACTGCCACCTTGTCGCCTTCTTGGATTACTCGCCCTTTCCCAAGAGGGATCGGAACACCCTCTTTTGGAAGGTCAACACCTACCCCTTCACCCCTTGGATAGCGAAAGGCTATAGGGCCATCATTATATGCTACGGCAGTCGCAACCATATGAATTAACTCAGCCTCGTCCGAAGCAGCCATAACCACCATATTCGGCAAATTTGTTAGATAAGCTATGTCAAAAGATCCAGCATGAGTAGGTCCATCTGCGCCAACTAAACCAGCTCTATCTATCGCAAAACGAACAGGAAGATTTTGCAATGCAATGTCGTGTACAATTTGATCATATCCTCTTTGAAGGAAAGTAGAATATATTGCGCAAACTGGCTTCAAACCACCAGCCGCCATGCCACCAGAAAAAGTAACTGCGTGCTGTTCGGCTATTCCAACATCAAATACTCTCGTTGGGAACCGCTTGGCCATAATATCAACACCTGTTCCCGAAGGCATTGCAGCCGTTACTGCTACAACTTTTGGATCTCGCTCCGCCTCAGCTAATAAAGCTTTACCAAAAACTGAAGTGTATGACGGAGCATTCGGTTGGGATTTTTTCTGAGCACCAGACATCACATCAAACTTTGCAACCCCATGGTACTTATCATCTGCGAGCTCCGCAGGATCATAACCTTTACCTTTTTTTGTAATACAATGAATAAGAACTGGTCCTTTTGCTCTCGTTCTAACAGCTTTTAGAACTGGGATTAATTGGTCCATATCATGACCATCTATGGGGCCAACGTAAGAAAATCCTAATTCTTCAAAAAAAGTATTTCCACCTGCCAATCCAGTAACAAGACTTTTTGCCCTTCGAGCCCCCTCTCGCAGAGGCGATGGCAAGCTTTTTGTAAAATCCTCGGCTAACTCTGCTATACTATAAATAGGTGAACTTGAGTAAAGGCTTGAAAGGTACTTTGACATTGCACCAACTGGAGGAGCAATTGACATCTCGTTGTCATTAAGAATTACGAACATACGGCGACCTTCTGCTCCTGCATTGTTAAGAGCTTCATAAGCCATTCCCGCACTTATTGAGCCATCTCCAATTACCGCGATAGACTCTCCGGTTTGTTCACCAAAATCGTGAGCAATTGTAAAACCTAATGCAGCCGAGATGGATGTCGAAGAGTGAGCAGCCCCAAACGGATCAAATTCGCTTTCGGCTCTTTTGGTGAAACCCGAAAGACCAGCCTTCTTTCTCAAAGTCCGCATTTTATCACGCCTGCCTGTAAGTATTTTATGCGGATAACACTGATGGCTTACATCCCAAATAAGTTTATCATAAGGTGTATTAAAAACAGCATGAACGGCAATAGTTAACTCTACCACACCAAGGCTAGAACCAAGATGGCCTCCCGTCTCGGAGACAATTGAAATCGTTTCACTACGGAGTTCATCTGCTAGGTGTGATAACTCAGAGTTATTCAATCCACGAAGATCCGTTGGTGATTTGATAATATCAAGAAGTGGCGTATTACTCATTTTTGTTCCTTTACGCACAAATTCTTGTTAAATGAGCTTGGGAAAATATCGTCCCAAGCTCACTTTTGTCTGCCTTAATTTGCGGCAGTAATCCTTTCACATATTGCCGAGCATTCTGGTACTGAATATTCCAGCTCAGCGGCAAAATTATGGACGATTGCCCATTCTCGCCAATCATCTACCACCGTACCCGTAAGTAGAATACCTATACCACCTGTGATAGGCACCAATATTGCGAACCACCAAGCCCAGCGATGGATCCCCTCCATAGAAGCGTTGAACCCCATTGTCCATCTCCAAAAAAGGGCGGCTCTCTCCGACGCGGTGCCTCTATCATAAATCTGTTCTAATTCTCGATCACCACCATACCGAGACACTGCTAAGATAGTAGCGCCATGCATAGCAAAAAGCAAAGCAGACCCATACAAAAAGGCGATGCATAATGCATGAAAAGGATTATAGAAGAGATTTCCATATGTTAACGAGAAGTAGTTTGTCCAGTCTAAGTGAGGAAATATTCCATACGGAACCATTTCAGACCAAGAGCCCATTGCTAATGGTCGAAACAACCCAAGCACAAGGAAAAGCCATATTGCAGCAGCAAAAGCCCAGCATATATGTTTGCCCATTCCAAGTTCATTAGCTCGAATGTAAGATCTTATCCACCAGCTAATAACCGAAATCAAAAGGCACATGCTTGCAATCATATACATACCACCTTCATTAAGCGGTGGCATTGACAAGCCATATTCTTCTGCAGGAGGTTCCATTGCCAACCAGAATCCCTGCTTGATGAATTCGAAAAGGTTATAGTCTACCTGACCAAGCATATTGAAACCAACTAGCAAAAACCATACTGCGAACATGTAGACTGATACTACACCGAACATGCCCAAATGGATTGGCCCTAATTGTGCGTTACCCATCCAACCAAGTAAGTTCGAAAATCTTGGGGTTATTCCTCTTTCTGCTTGCAAAACACCATTCGGATCTAAGCCAATTTCAGCCGGACCACGGACTTGGACTTGAGTGAAAATATTTTGATATTCGGCCATCTTAACCTCCCACAATAGCTGTCAATAGATTAGGCCACCAATCCCACCACTCAATCCAACTTTCGCCATCTGGCATTAGCCATGACGGTCCTGAAATCAAGATACAAATGGCAGACCAAAAAGCAGCATTTAAGGCGAGTAGTAATCCAAGTCGATGTATGCCAAGCGTTCCTACGGAATAACCTATAAAGTCACGAAAATAGGTATCTTCGTGATCAGGTGTCCTGGCCTCTTCTCCTTTTTCAGGATTCGCAGCAGATAAAATCAATCCTCCGTGAAGTGCTAAAGCCAAAGTCGTAGTAAAAAACAAAGTGATTGCCAGCATGTGCACTGGATTATAATGAAAATTTCCATATTGATAACCCGTGTAAGATACCCAGTCTAAATGGCTAAATATTCCATAAGGGAATGCATGACCCCAGGCACCCATTAAAATGGGTCTTATTACTACTAACGAAACATAAGCGAAAATTGCTACGGCAAATGCTGCTGGGACATGAAGTCCCATTCCAAGTTTTCTAGCTATTTCCACTTCGCGTAGCATCCAACTACCGAACGCTCCGATTGCGCATAAGGTAATTATTTGCCACAAACCACCATCATTAAGCGGCGCAAAACTAAGGCCATACTCAATCGCAGGTGGATCTATACTTATTAAAAATGGATTCCAAGTTCCTTGTAGGGCAGCGCCCCATAGCACCAAAAGTGTTCCCAAACTTGCAAAAAAGATTGATGTTAGTCCAAAAAAACCAACAAAAAACGGTCCAATCCAGAAATCGAATAGATCACGACCTATTAACGTTCCTCCTGGAACACGATATTTTCTCTCAAAACTGAGCAACGCCATTTCGTGACCTCCATGCCCTCTAAAGCTCCTCTATTGGGAGCAAAGTTTAAAAATTGCCGTGGGCGGTCACCGGGGGGATTGGTATCCCGCCCACAGCGTTCCTTCAGTTAAAACTAACCACCAGACATTCTGGCAGCTTGCTCAAACCAATTGAAATGCTCGGTACTTAACAGAACTAAATGAATCAGCGCTGCTAATAAGAAGAGAAAGACTCCCTGTGCTACGAACACACGACGGGGGTCAAATATCTGCCATATTTTATAAAATTGACTCATATTTCACTCCTCACCCGAAAAAAAACCAAGGGCGCCAGAACCACGTCGCTATATGAGCAACTACGGCTATGAGTGTGAATACCCATAAACCGCTCATATAAACGCTGTGTAATTCTTGCGCTTGGTCATCTGTTAAACCTGATAAAGACAGGTCATTGTTTCCAGCCATTGAACATCCTCCGGATTTGACTGATCCCGTGATTTCTCACGAGCTTGACATCAGTGGAAAAAATATTCCACAGACGATTCTTCCACTCTATCGAGTGAAAAGAATTCCTTGCTCCGCCTATCATGCGGAAAATATCATAGGTGTATAAGCTCGAGCTTTATCCCAAGCACACCTTATAATGCCGTTCCATCCCTCACCTCTTTTTAACACCCCCACTCGCGCTAAGAAGCAGTGTATAGTCGCGGGAATTAACCCAATTAAGAAAATTAAGGTAAAATAAAGTCGATATTCCCACATTCGCGTATTTCGACGACGACTTGTGAAATCCTTAGAAATTCTAGTTATCATTACTTTTCCTTTCCGATTTTTGAATTTTCGTTTGGCTGCAACGCCATAATAGTCTCAAGGACAACTCGCTCTGCTCCATTATCTAAAGCTGACTTCTCAGCGGTGTCACGCAACGACTTAGCAACTGATATTCTCGTAAGCACTGGATGTTCTTCAACAATTTTATTGAGTAAATCTTGGGCATCATCATCCCAAGGAAAGTCTTTTATCAATTTTGTTGGCGTTGCTTGAGCGCTATCCATTTCAGTGCCAAGTGGTAAAATATGGAAAAGTGCGTCAAACAAGCTATTACAAACTTCTTGCACTAAATATGTAGCTCCGGCGTACCCCATCATCGGTGTTCCAGTTGCTCGTCTAATTGCTGCACCAGGAAAACTTGCTGGAACAAATGCTGGTTTGGGTCCGAAGCCTTGGTTTAACTCAGCCATATACATTTTCTCATTTATCGAACCCATTATTACTAAAGGTCGCTTTTCCACCATAAGCTTTCGGACTTCATCATTATCTGTCTTTGAACCCGCCTTTCGAGCCACAGCGAAAGCACATGGTAAACCTAGATCATCCTCTAAAAACTTTCTAATACCTCTTGAATAAGTCTCATTTGCAACAATTGCAAAGCTCGCTGTAGCAAAAAAATCTTGCGTTACAGATCGCCAAAGATCCCAAACTGGTTTAATTGTCGAATGTTTCTCTTTTTCAATAAAAGGTTCTGGATCTAAACCAAGTATTTCTCCGAGTGTTTGAAGAAACTTTGTTGTACTATCCAATCCGATCGGAGCCTGCAAGTATGGTTTATCCAAAATTTCAGCCAAATTTCTACCGAACTCTCGGTACATCACAATATTTGCATCCGAATTTACGAGTTTATTCATCTCAGATAAATGCATCCCTAAAGGCATCACCATATTAATTTCTGCCCCAATACCTTCCACCAAGCGCCGTATTTCAGCCAGATCTGAAGGCATGTTAAAAGTTCCATACATCGGGCCAAGAATATTTACACGCGGCTTAGAACCTTCTGCTCTTTTTGCTTCTCTGGGCATTCGACCTTTAGTCATTCCATAGTTCGTAAAAAGCCATGACATAGCACGGTCGGCAGATTGCCACTGATCCTCATCTATAGTTCGAGGCAAAAACCTTTCTATGTTTGTTCCCTCTGGAGTGACTCCACCGCCTATCATCTCAGAAATAGATCCTGTTACCACAACGGCAGGAAGAACCGGGTCCAATGTTCGCCACGCTCTTTTCATGGAGCCTTCAGTTCCTTCTCTACCAAGTTCCTCTTCACCAAGTCCCGTTACTACAATCGGCAACTCATGGGGAGGTAATGCATCCGTGTAATGTAACACGGATGTCACTGGTAAATTTTCACAGCCTACGGGACCATCAATCACCACTTGAATGCCTTTTACGCCACAAAATGCATAAACTGCGCCCCAATAACCACCTGCTCTATCATGATCTTGAATCAACATTATATCATCTCCGCCGCTTTAGCTGCGCGCGCACGCTTTTCCAATTTTTTTTGTTGATGAGCTCTAAAGGTTGGGTTTACATTCGGTTTTCCTTCCCATATGCCTGCGGTGTCACCATGACCAACACCATCAAAGAAACTCTTCATAGTATTCATTCGTTCTTTATTACCCATCGCTGCGTTGACTACTTGTGCAAGACTACCTGCACCTGAAGGACCCATAAGCGGCCTAGCCGAGATTAAGTTTGTAAAATAAAGCGATGGGATCCCTAATTCTTTACCCTTTTGAACGACTGGAGTTGTGCCAACAGCCAGGTCAGGTTTTATTGCCTCCATCGCCGCACAATCGTCCTCCAAACTTGCTCTAAACTTAACTTTAGTTCCACGTGACTCCAACCACGCTTGATCAATTTGCGCCCACTTAGTTTTAGGACATGCCGTCCCGACGTATGGGATATTAGCTCCGCTTTCAATAAGAAGTCGGGCCACGAGTAATTCAGAACCTTCATATCCAGACAATGTAATTGTTCCATTGATAGGAGCCGCGGATAAAGATTCTTTAATTGCTGGAAGAAATTTATTTTTGGCGATAGCCACTTTACCTTTTGCAATTGAAAAGTTTTCCCCAACAGTTTCAAGCCAGTCATCGGTACCTTCTACACCCACTGGTCCAGACCCAAAAATGGGTCGCCCCGCCGCCTCAAATTCTCTGACTGCAGCTGTATAAAAAGGATGAATTGCAGCCACTCCACCACAATCGAGTGCAGAGTAAAGCTCGCGCCACTCTCGACAAGGTACTGTGGGTCCAATTGTAAGCTCTAACGGATCAAGCATTGCTGCTATCATAACTGGATCAGCAGGAAACATCTCTCCTAGCAATGCTACCGTTGGCCTATCCGATTTACCAGTTAAAGGCATAGCGACCGGCCCAGCTTCAATTTCTTTTCGAGCATAATTTAGCATTGCGCCCGCTAAAACATCTTTGGCTTCAGCATGTGTAGGGATCCCAAAACCCGGTACATCTATACCAATAATTCGAACACCATCAATCTCGTCAGGTAATAATCTAAGCGGCACCCCTGATGCCGTCGGCACACATAAGTTAGTTATTACTATAGCGTCATACTTATCGGGATCGGCCATTTTATGAACTGCATCTCGTATATCCTCATAAAGCTTACCAGTTACAAGAGACTCTGAGTTAAACGGTACATATCCAACAGACCGTCTGGCACCATAAAAATGAGATACAAAAGTTAAACCATAAACGCAGCAAGCAGAGCCTGACAATACAGTTGCTACTCTTCTCATACGGAGACCCACTCTAAGCGAGCCAAAAGCAGGACACATACTTTGAGGTTTATCGTGCGGTCCTTGTGGATAATCCTTTGCATATTGATCTAAAATATCTGATTTGCCTGTTGCCCGAGCCGCAGCCTCCATTTGACCGACTCCAGCATGACATCCCATTCCATCTACCAATGAAGAGTCAAGCGATGGAACAACAGTTTCGTTCGGGGTTCCAGTTAGAACCTCCGCTTGGTCTGTCTGATCATAACGTAACTCTATGCTCATAAATCAATACCGCTCAATTACTTACCACTTTTCATACTGCATCATCATAAATAACCTCTAGGGATGCTTTAGGTTCAGAAAACTTGCCTCGCATATCCTGATCTGTAGCAGGCTCGAGGACAAAATCTCCACCTGTTTGGCTCTCATCAAACAAACTCAGCAAACCGTCCTGGTTAACCGGCGTTGGCCTTACCGGCGGGGCCTCTGCTACATTCACTGATAACTCAGTAAACAATTCTCCCCAGTGAGACTGCGCTGATCCAACAATTTGGTAATTTGCCGATTTACGACGGAGATCTTCGTCCTGAGGTATGGCAGCTAAAACAGGTATTCCTACAGTCTTTGCAAAAGCCGCAGCTTCACCAGTTCCATCATCTTTATTTATAACCAAGCCTGCGACTCCGACATTACCACCAAGTTTTCGAAAATACTCGACTGCTGAACACACGTTATTAGCAACATACAAAGATTGCAGATCATTAGAGGCAACCAAAATTACTTTTTGCGCCATATCCCTTGCGATCGGCAACCCAAATCCACCACAGACAACATCCCCAAGAAAATCAAGTAAAACATAATCAAAATCCCAATCATGAAAACCCAATTTTTCCAATAATTCGAACCCATGAATAATACCTCGACCGCCACAACCTCGACCGACCTCAGGTCCACCAAGCTCCATAGCGAAAACACCGTTCCTTTTAAAACACACATCACCTATTTTAACTTCTTCACCAGCTAATTTCTTTTTTGCTGATGTTTCTATTATTGTCGGACAAGCCTTCCCGCCGAACAATAAAGAAGTGGTATCAGATTTAGGATCACATCCGATTAACAAAACTCGTTTACCTAACTCCGCCATCATGCAACTTAAATTCGCCAGAGTGAACGATTTTCCAATTCCACCTTTTCCGTATATTGCTATAATTTGTGTTTTCTTTTTGGCCTCTTGCACTGGAATATCATCGATATCCTCGTTCGCCTCGACACGAAGACGCTCATGATGCTCATGCAAGCTTTCACTTTTCAGATTTGGAACATCTAAAGTCATGCTGCCTTTCTCCAATCTAGTACCATTTTTAAACATTTTGGATCATTAAATGCTTTTTCGTACGCCTTAGATACATTTTTAGCAGGTTGTTTATTTGTCACGAGCCCTTCTAATGAAAGATCCCCAGATTCAATTAACGCCCGAGTTACGCCAACGTCCTCTGAATTGAATTCTGCTGAGACTCTCAACCTTGCCTCTTTCATGAAAGCCGCGGGAAAAGCAAAATTTATGTTTCCCGGATAAAAACCAGCTAGTACAATCTCACCGCCCTTAGATAGACGGTCCACTAATTCATTAACTATGCTTGGATCCCCACTGACGTCATAGATCGACTTATAATCTTTCTTCTTATCAGCGCTCGGCTGAAGCACTTCGTAGCCTTGAGCGCCACTCATTCGCTCTTCATTTGATTCCCATACAGTCGGTACATCGCCTCCTGCAGCTACTGCCAATCGTGCCAATAAGCGACCCAAAACTCCATGCCCAACAATCAAATCTGGGAGCTCGCTGCCGAACCCCGCTATAGAATGACGAGCCGTAGCTGCAAGAGCGAAAAGAACTCCATCAGATCTCATTCCAGGATCTATTTTAATAATTCTTGAAGCCGGAGTGACTAATGTTTTTGCAGCACCTCCAAACAAACCTTTTATTTCACCAAAACAATTTGCACCTGGTACGAAAACAGAATCACCGATGTTAAATCCTGTATTTGACGCCGCGCTAACAACCTCGCCGACGGACTCATAACCTGGAACAAGCGGATATCCCATTCCAGGAAAGTGTGGCATTTGACCGGACCAGAATAATTTTTCTGTTCCTGTCGAAATACCAGAATACTTGATTTCCACAACCACTTCACCAGCGCCCGGTTCACTTACGATGAGAGACTCCACCGAAAGCTTTTTTGGCCCTGTCATAATAACTGCATCAGTCTTCATTTTTTTCTTATTTCCCTAAACTAAGCCTGCGACAATTTGTACCGATCATTTAATGTCATTCTAACCTGACACTCTGTGTTGTCAATAAATTTAGACACTTTAAATAAAAATAATTAAAACTTTTTCTTTGCCGTGATAACCTGAGTGATAAATTCACGCGTTCCTTTATGTTTTTTTATATTTTGAAACCCCGCTTTCCGTAAGAAAAATTCATGTATTTCTGCAGAACGTGGCCGACCAGTCGTCATAGCCATTGTATAAAAGCCAAAATAAGAATCACCCGAACGGGTGGGAAATTTGCCACCAGACATTGGTTCTGAAATAATGATCTGCCCATTTTTAGGTAAACTATCATAAATTTTTTTTAATAGCATGGTGACTATGTGATCATCGTGGTCATACAGAACACGTATAAGCGTGATTGTATCAAAGCCCTTTGGAATCTTATCAGTTACAAAACTACCACCATATACGTCGAAGTTGTTCGCATTTTCTTTACGTAAAGTTAATTTTCTTGCTTTATCAACTACCTGAGGTAAATCAAACAGGCAAAAGGATATGCCCGAGGTAACTTTTGATACTTCTTCTATAAAAGCGCCAGTTCCACCGCCTATATCTAATAAGTGCTTTGTTCGAGAAAAGGAAATAAGGCGGAGTGTTTCTTCGGCCACCAATTTTTGCGAAGACCTCATCAAATCAGAGTATATTTCCGCTACTTCAGGTTTTAATGGTTTTTGCGAGGTTTTGTTTAAAACATATGGCCAATATTTACTCATATGCGTATCAACTTTATTTTTTAACAAGCTCACTGGATCTATTAAATCTTCGTAAAAAAGTCGGTGATGCCGAATCATATCGATCAACCCAGGAACGCCGAGGACGGAAGCTCCCAAACGTGACAAAGCATATTGTCCAAAATTAAGCCGTTCTAATAAATTTATAGCTGTGGCTGATTGACACAAAATAATCATATTTTTTTCTGGAACTCCGACTTTCTGAGAAAGAGCAACCGCCGTAAGAGATCGTCCCTTTAGATGATTAAAAATATCAAGCTCAACCATAGCCAAAAGTGTTTGTGAATAGACAAAACCAGCCATCAAATCATAGATTTTTTCCCCATCTTTTCGAGCAATAGCTCTCACAACAGGTGTATTTCCAGCCCACTTTTGAAATCGGTGAGAACCAACCAAACCATTACGCCAATTAACAAAAAATAGCTTTAACTCATTGAACAAAACAAGCTCTCAGACTTTGAAAACGGATGATTAATAAATGTAAAAATGTCCCGTCCTTTAAAACCATTGATCTTTCAATTTAAATGTTGTGATTTTTATAATTTATAGGTGTCAAAAGAGCAGCCTGCTTTCTTACTATCTCACATAGATCCGCCTCGCCAGGACAAGACGGTATTGAAGAAATAGCGCCACTTAAAATGTCTTGAAGCTTTTCTATTGCACCAGCAACGCCTAATTCATTCACTGCATTAGGTCTATTTTTTGCGAGATCTTGCCCAGTTGGCTTTCCAATTTGATGGGATGTTTCAAGCGCATCCCTAACATCATCTGCAACCTGAAATGCCTCACCAATTCGAGCGCCTAACTCTTCCCATGGTTCAGGATCTTCACCAGCAGAAATAGCGCCCATTTGCGTCGCTGCAACAAACAAGGAACCAGTTTTTAACTGATGATACGCACTCAGATTAATCTCAGGTTCGCTTTCCCAACCTTGGCCTGAACAAATTCCAAAAGGCATACCCCCTGATCTTCCTAATATACCTATTAAGGTGGGTAATCGCTCAGGTGTTATGTCTGAAGAAATTCCAAGAATCTCAAATGCCATCATAATTAGAGCATCTCCTGCCAAAACAGCAATAGGTTCATTGAAAGCCTTATGCAACGATGGCTTGCCTCTTCTTATACTTGCATCGTCAAAACAGGGGAGATCATCATGGATTAAACTCGCGCAATGAATTAGCTCAATGGCAATAGCAGAAGCATTGCTTAATTTTGGATTGTCATCACCACATGCGATAGAAACCGACAAAGCTAGTTGGGGCCTTACCCGTGCTCCTCCAGGAAAAACAGAATAATTCAAAGCCGCGGCTAATTTAGGGGGTGCAGGATCTAACTTAGCTCTTCGAAGAACCTTGAGCAAAGTTTCTTCGATCCTGTCAGATATCTTCATACGCTTCTCCAAACTCAGTGTGGTGTTATTTTCACAATAAGTGTAAATTATATTGGACACTTAATGTTATTGTGTCAATAGTAGCCGTTATCAATAGTAGCCGTTATTAGAAACAACGTGAGAATTATGGTAAAGAATAAAATTGTTGTAGTCGGCGCAGGTATTGGAGGACTCGCCTCGACATTAGAACTCGCCCATCAGGGCCATGAAATCGAAGTGTTTGAAACCCATGGAATGCCAGGAGGAAAGATGCGTACGATAGACAGTCCATCTGGCATGATCGATGCTGGTCCAACTGTTTTGACCTTGAAGCATATCTTTGAAAAACTATTTGCGGACGTTGGAGAAGACATTAATAAGCATTTGCAATTAAGTAAAGACCCAGTTTTAGCTCGTCATTTTTGGCCTGATGGAACAAAGTTAGACCTAAGTTCTGACGCAGAAGAAAATTATAAGACCATCAAGGCGTTTGGAGGCCAAAGATCGTTAAACGAATTTAAAAAATTTAACAAACTAACAAGATGCTTATACGAAAGTTTTGATTTCCCTATTTTACAAAATCCTAAACCGTCCATCACAAATACGATTCTGCAGACTTCACACCAATCGTTAAACTTTTTACCAGCACTTCTACCGGGTCGCACGCTTGCCAATCTGGTTAACTCGCACTTTACAGATATACGACTACGCCAGTTATTCTCTCGTTATGCCACGTATGTCGGAGGTTCCCCCTTTAACTCTCCGGCTATACTATCTCTTATTTGGCAAGCAGAATCGAGGGGTGTTTGGCGAATAATTGGAGGGATGCATAAGTTAGCAAGAAAAATTCATGACCTTGCTAAAAGCCGTGGTGCAAAATTCAATTTTAATACTTCAGTTTCAGAAATTTTAATAACTAAACAAAAAGTGGAAGGTGTGAGATTAAGTAACGGCAAAGAAATTCTTTGTAATTCTCTAATTTTTAACGGGGATCCAAATGCCATATTTAGAGGGTTCTTAGGTCAGGACATCAGAAAAGTAGTTGCACACAAGAATGTAAAAAACAGATCTTTATCTGCATATGTCTGGACTTTCTCAGCTAAACCTTCTCGTTCTGATCTAGTACACCATAATGTATTTTTTAACAAAAAATATAAATCAGAATTTACAGATATATCCTCCGGAACGATTCCTAAGGACCCGGCACTATATGTATGTGCTCAAAATCTAGACGATCCAAACAAATCAAATAGTACGATAAAATTTGAAATAATTATGAATGCATCGCCAGTAACAAGCAAAAACTTTAACGAGGAAGAGGAATTTAAAATATGTCAGGAAATAACTTTCGGAAATCTGAACAAAATGGGACTCACATTCAATCCAATTCCATCAACCGAAGCACTTACAACCCCGCAAAAATTCAACAAACTTTTTCCAGCGTCAAACGGATCTCTTTACGGGCTGAGCCCACAAAATTTCATGACAACTTTCAAACGACCTCAAGCTCGAACAAAAGTACGAGGTCTTTATCTAGCAGGAGGAGGGGTGCATCCTGGACCAGGAATTCCGATGGCTCTTCTCTCAGGAAGGCACGCAGCCGCGGCGATAATGAAAGACCAAACTTTAACTTAGAAGTTCCATCAAACGGCTACGCATGGTGGTATGTGGATGGACTTTCATACGATGGAGCCAAAGCTATTTCTATAATTAGTTTTATAGGGTCTGTTTTTTCACCCTGGTACGCATGGACCAAAAGAAAGGCCCCACATAATCATTGCTGTATAAACGTAGCAATGTATGGAAAAGGTTGGCGATGGACCATGACCGAACGTGGCGAAGAATCATTAAAACAGTCTCAAGATCAATTACAGGTCGGACCTAGCTCGTTTACTTGGAAAGATGGAAGATTAATAATAAATATTAATGAAGTATCCACCCCACATTTCGATAAAGTAATTGGAACTGTAACAATAACACCGAAATATGTGACTGACGTAGAAGTAAGTTTAAGTAAAGACGGATCTCACATATGGCGACCTTTTGCTCCTAATGCAGAGATAACGGTTGATATTGACAAAAAAGGATGGAATTGGAAAGGGCACGGTTACTTTGACGCTAATTTTGGTACCCGTGCCTTAGAACAGGACTTCTCATATTGGACTTGGTCGCGCCTTCCCTGCAAAGATGGCTCTATCGCTTTTTACGACGCAGAACGTCGAAAAGATGAACCTTTAAGTGTGTCACTTAAATTTCATTCCAGCGGGGTCGTGGAAGAAATTACAGACGCCCCAAAAGCGAGCCTTCCCAGATCATTATGGGCTGTTAAACGTGAAACAAGATCTGATGAAGGATTCAAACCAAGACAAATAAAACATATGCTGGATACGCCGTTCTACACGCGGTCCGCTATTAAAACAAAAATAAATGGCGAAGAAATCATCGGAATTCATGAGGCATTGGATTTGAATAGATTTTCTAGTCCACTTTTAAAGCCTATGCTAGCTTTACGTGTACCTAGAACAACGAGATGGAAATCAAAATAATTTTAATCAGGTCTGTTTCGTCTTAATAAGGAAAAATTCAATGCACTAGCAATTGTCACCCAAATTATATAGGGCATAATTATAATGCCAGCCATTTTATCAACCTGGAAACAATGGTAAATCATCCCCAACGTCGAAACCCATAGGAGTGATATTATAATCATCCCCGCTTTAAGATTCCGCGCACCAAAGAAAACAGGCGTCCATAGTGTATTAAGTGCAATGTGAAGGGACCAAAAAGAAACTGCAAATTTGTTCTCTGGCATCATTGCCACTCGCGTACCTGCAAATGCCAAAGCAAAATAGAAAATTGTCCAAGCAATTGGGAAGACCCAATCAGGAGGTGTCCATTTTGGTTTGTCTAGGCTTTTATACCAATTCCCCGTCGGGAAAAGCGCTCCACTGGCTGCAGCAGAACCACATGCTCCAAAAAAAACGAGAAAGACCCAAATATCCATAAACTAACTACTACTGATATTGCTTATTATTCTAACGCTTCCTGAAACCCTCGGTCACGCCTCTCCATTTGTTCAAGAATATTCATCACAGTTCCAGCTTTCCTATCTAGAAAATTCTTAGGCGCTTTCACCTGATGCGCAGCATCAACTAAAAATTTCATCTCTTTCAAAGGTTCAGCGTGTACAATCGCAGATCGCGGCATCACAGAAACCGTGGCAGTGTTTGCCAATGACAACATAAGAAATCCTATTTTTTCGATTTTTGTCGTAAAAGCTCTGTTGGTGATAGAATCATAATTAGCCGCAGCAATGTGTTTGCCAATTCTTTCATAGATGTGCCTTGCAGCAAATATTCCAGGTCGACAAAATAACGGCAGCTCTGATAGGCCTGCCTCAGCTCGGTGATATAATTGCTCGGCTTCAAATAGTAAGCGCTTGGCTATTCTTGCTGTCTTTTCGCTTGGATTTGGATTTTTTAAAAATTTAACAGGATTTATACCTTCTTCACTCATCCATTTAAGAGGAATGTACAATCTTCCATTTCGTGCATCTTCACCTATATCTCTAGCAATGTTGGTTAACTGCATTGCAGCGCCTAAATCACAAGCTCTTGCCAAAACATCCTTATGCCTTACATCCATAATCACGCACATCATAACTCCAACAGCTGCTGCCACCCTTGCAGAATATGAGTGCAAATCAGACAATGTTTCAAAGCGTAAGTTCAAAGAGTCCCATTCAAGGCCTTCTAAAAGTGCGTCGGGAAGTGCCTTGGGCATTTCACACAGATCTACCAAAGATGCGAAGGCCCGATCTACGGAATCATTTTTCGGAGTTCCAAGATATGCCAACTCTAAACGCTCCCGAAGCAAATCAATTGCATCTTGAGAAGCATCTTCCGCATCAACATTATCATCAGCAACTCTACAAAAAGCATATAAGACCACGGCAGGATCTCTAACTGGTTTTGGTAATAATTTTGAAGCTGCATAAAAAGAATGTGAACCTTTTCTAATAGCTTCATAGCAACCATTAATATCAGCCTCGATCATAGTGAATACTCCAAATTAGTTTCATTTTTACGTATAGATTTTTCGAAAGTACCATCAGCATTTGGTATAAGTTTTGCCACAATTTCGGCTGACGCGAGGACCCCAGGGACACCAGGGCCTGGGTGAGTTCCTGCTCCAACAAGATAGAGTCCTGGGAAGTTTTCTGAGATATTATGTGGTCTAAACCATGCACTTTGAAACATTTGTGGTTCCATCGAGAATCCACTACCAAAAGGACTTAAGTACTTATCCCGAAAATCAATAGGCGTCATAATCTCACTTTCTGTTAGGTGCTTTCCTAGACCTGGCAACAAGTTTTTTTCCAATAAGTCCTGCATTTTTTTTCTGTAAGGTTCTGCCTCCTTCTGCCAATCAATCGGATTTTTAAAACCTAGATTAGGAACTGGTGAAAGTGCATAAAAGGTATCACAATTTTTTGGTGCTGCTGTAGAATCAACTACAGTCGGGCGATGTACATAAAGACTCATGTCATCAGACAGTTTACCATTTACAAAAATATCGTTCACCAAACCTTTATACCTGGGTCCATTCACAACTGTATGAAAATCAACATCTTTCCATAAACTACGCGTATTATTTGTTCCAAAATACCAAACAAACAATCCCATAGACCACCTTTGTCTACCGATTTTTTTATCGGTCCAACGTTTCTTTTTGGACTTTCTTAGTAATTGGTTGTAAGTATGGCCGGAGTCAGCGTTAGAAATTACAATATCGGCAGCTAAATCCTCGCCACTAGATAACTTTACACCAGTTACTTTTCCAGAAGACACCAAAATTTCGTCTACTTGTGAGTTCAATCTTAATTCATTACCTTGCTGAGATATAACTTTAGCCATTCCTTTTGCGATAGCAACTGAACCACCAATAGCATAATGAACACCATAAGTTTTCTCCAAATGACAGACTAAGCCCCACATAGACGTTACCGTAAATGGGTTTCCTCCAACGAAAAGAGGATGAAAACTTAATGCCATTCTCAAACGTTCGTCCTTCACATACTTTGCCGCATTACCAAAGACAGACCTATCTGCTCGCATCAGAGCAAACTTGGGAATTACCTTAAGGGTATCCCATAAGCGCTGCATTGGAAGTCTCCCAATTTTATTAGTCGATGAAAACGCAAACTCGTACCGACGTTCAGAATCAACCATAAATCGATCATATCCATCTAAGTCATTAGGAAAAAGTCTTGCTACCTCTTTACGCATCAGTGTTTCATCTTGTTGAGCATGAAATTTTGTGCCATCGGGAAAGGTGATCGTGTAAAATGGAGTTTTAGCTCTTAAATCGATGTAATTTGAAAACCTCTTGCCACAAAACGCCCATAGTTCTTCAAGTAAATGTGGCATAGTTATAATCGTCGGACCCAGATCAAATCGATAGCCACCTTTTTCTATACAGGAACCTCTTCCACCCACAATATCGAGTTTATCAACAACAGTAACTTGATATCCTTTTGCCCCCATTCTCATGGCTGCCGCCAAACCACCGAAGCCTGCGCCGATCACAGCAACATGCTTTTTTGCTGATTTAATTTTGATATTTTTTTCTAAAGTGTCTAGTTTAACTAACATACGAGTACGGTATCATAAGGATTTTTTTTGACAATCTCTTAAATTTGTTTTTAAACAAAATAATGTCATTTTTATTTGACAGGTAAAATATGGGTGCAAAACCTACCCTAGAAAGGTGTAACAATTCAAACAGTAACTATCAGTTTCTTTCAATTTGATTCTCCAATTTCACGAATTTGGGCATTCGCACAAATGGGATTTGCCCGGTTGTATTTGTCCCAAATTAAAGACCTAAGTTTTTATAAGCTTTTTGGTACTGGTTCAGACGAAGGTTTTACATTTAAGTTTAATCCATTAACTAACTCAGGAGTTTACGCAATATTAGCTGTCTGGTCTGATGAAAATAATGCTAGAAACAGTGTCATTCATTCTAAAATATTTCAGAAATACAAAGCCCGGTCCAAGCAAAATTGGACAATATTTCTCAAACCAATATCCGTGCGAGGATCTTGGAGTGGTAAAGTGCCATTTTTAGCAGAGGATAACAATACATCAGGCCAAATTGTTGCACTAACGAGAGCAACGATAAAATTCACAACATTACTTAAATTTTGGAAAAAGGTGCCTGACGTACAACAGCTTATCAGATCAGATAAAAATGTATTATTTAAAATTGGATTAGGTGAGGTCCCTGGTCGTCAGCAGGTCACATTTTCCATTTGGCCAAGTCAATCCGCCATGAATGCATTCGCCAGACATAATGGTGCTCATGCAGAAGCCATTAAATCAGTCAGAAAAGACAATTGGTTTTCTGAGGAATTATACGCTAGATTTAAAATCGTTGATGAAATAGGTACGTGGAACTTAAAAAGCCCGCTTATAGTAACTGAAAATGTAGAGGTGACATGAGACATCCATTTCCATTTTCGGCCATTGTTGGCCAGGAAGAAATGAAACAAGCTATAATTCTGACTGCTATTGACCCATCCATAGGAGGTGTTCTTGTTTTTGGAGATAGAGGTACTGGAAAATCAACCGCGGTCAGAGCGCTTGCTTCACTATTACCATCAATAAAAGTTGCTGACGGCTGCCCCTATAACTGTAATGTTATCGGCTCTGATTGTCCTCACTGTCAAAACAAAAAACCAAATACACTAATCGAGAAAAAAACGCCCGTCATTGATCTGCCGCTCGGAGCAACCGAGGATAGAGTATTAGGATCTTTAGATTTGGAGGCTGCACTGGTTGATGGCAAAAAGTTGTTTGAGCCAGGCCTATTAGCCAAGGCAAATAAAGGATTTCTTTATATCGATGAAGTCAACTTGCTCGAAGATCATATTGTTGACTTATTATTGGATGTTGCGGCTTCCGGAGAGAACCTCGTTGAACGTGAAGGACTTTCAATTAAACATGAAGCACAATTTGTTTTAATTGGCTCGGGGAATCCAGAGGAAGGCGAACTTCGTCCCCAATTGCTTGACAGGTTTGGGCTTTCAGTTGAAGTATCATCCCCTCAAGATATAACTCAAAGGGTACAGGTTGTAAAAAGACGCGATGCATTCGAAACAAATTATGAAAATTTCATAAAAGAATGGCAATTAGAGGACTTAAAGATCAGAAAAAAAATTCTCGCAGCCAGAAATTTAATCAAAAAAGTTGTTATACCCGATAGTATAATTGAAGAGTGCGCTCAACTATGTATCGCTTTAGGAGCAGATGGACTTAGAGGAGAATTAACGCTTTTAAGGTCCACTCGAGCGCTTGCAGCTTTTAAAGGAAATAAAAAAACGGGGAGAAACCACTTAAAAGAGGTTGCGACAAGTGCTTTAAGACATAGGCTACGTCGTGACCCTCTTGATGAAGCGGGGTCTACAATTAGGATACAAAAAATAATTTCTGAGGTGCTTAATTAATGCCAAAGAATAATGAGCAACCGTTAGATGCATACGATACACAAAACCTACAAATATCTATGCTCATTAATGGACTGTCACTAGTATCTATCGATCATAAAAATCTAAGAGGCCTTCTTTTAAAAGGGCGCCCCAGCCCTATTCGACAAAAAATATTTAACTCAATCAAGACACTCTTTGCTGACTATAAATTACAAAAAATCCATCCCCAAGTATTAGATAGCGAGCTCTTTGGAGGCTTAGACTTTGCTAGAACTTTTGAAACCGGACGGCCTGTACGTACTAACGGTTATCTAAACCATCATAAGTCTATTATACTACTTTCTATGGCAGAACGGCTTGAAGCTAGTTTAGTATGCAAATATAGTACAGCATTAGATCTTAACAATGATTTAAGCTTTATAGTTTCAGACGAAAGTACTGATGAGGAGACTGTTGGAGAGGCATTAAAGGATAGATTAGCTTTTTCAATTTCCATTGAAAACTTACATTATTCGCAAACTAAGCATATTTTATTTGACCTAACGAAAATAAAATTAGCTCAAGAAGCTCTACCATCAATTCCAATTGATCACAATGTTATCAAAACGTTAACTGAAGTTTGCGTTAGATTAGGTATTAACAGCTTACGAGCTCCAATTCTAGCGTCTTATGCTGCTAGAGCTTCAGCGGCCTTTTCTAACAACCCAAAGATACTGGAGGAGGATATTGTAACAAGTATTAAACTCGTTCTTTCGCATCGAGCAAGAATATTACCCGATGAGAATGACGTGCCGGAAGATGAAGAACAAGAAACTAATCCACCAGACAACAATGAAACGGAATCCTTAGAAGACGGCCTCGAACCGACAATTCCCGCCGAAATGTTATTAGATGCTATAAAATCTAGCCTATCGCCGGAGGTTCTAAAAAACTTAATTGATAAATCAAAAAACCTTAAAGTACAAAAAAATAATTCTGGATCGGGCAAAAAGAAGCTTAGTAATAGGAGAGGTCGTCCCCTGTCATCTCGAGCCGGAAAACTGGACAATACAAAACGGCTAGACATCACAGAAACTTTAAAAGCCGCCGCACCTTGGCAAACTATTCGAAAGAAAAGGTCATTAAATAATTACTCTAGGATAATAATTAGAAGTGAAGATATCAGAATAAAACGTCACCAGGAACAATCTGATAGATTGATTATATTTACCGTTGATGCTTCAGGAACCTCCGCTCTAGGAAGACTTGGCGAAACAAAAGGCGCAATTGAAATACTATTATCAGAGGCTTATGCGAGAAGAGATCAAGTAGCTCTAATTTCCTTTCGTGGCCAAACAGCACAAATTGAACTACCACCAACCCGTTCTTTAGTACAAACAAAAAAAAGATTGGCAGGACTTCCCGCGGGTGGAGGAACCCCTCTCGCTTCGGGCCTTTCGGTTAGTTACAATCTTGCCCTACAAGCCAAAAGCAGAGGCTTGTCGCCATCGCTCGCATTTTTGACAGACGGCAAAGGAAATATTACCCTCGATGGTACTCCGAGCCGAGTTGGATCCGCCTCAGAGACAAAAGACCTAGCCCAAAAAATAAGTTTTGCCAAGATACCAACCATTGTAATTGATATTTCCAATAGGCCGCAAAGCGAGGCAAAAGACCTAGCAAGAAATTTGATAGCTACTTATTTAGCTTTGCCAAGAGCCGACTCTCGAAGGTTATCAGCAGCAGTCACTTCAGTTATGGATTAAACTATATGGATTGGAACTCAGAAGGACGCGATTGGCCGTTAAACCAACTCAGCAGATTTTGCCATGTTCGGCCATATAACTGGCATATTCAAGATACTAATGATTCTGAAAAACCTATCTCACTTTTAATTCATGGAACAGGTGCCTCAACACATAGCTGGCATCGCCTTATTCCTTTACTTAAGGAATCATTTCGCGTAATAGCACTTGATTTACCAGGCCATGGTTTTACAAAATCTAAAGATCATAACCGCTCTAGTTTGAATCATATGGCTGATGACATACAGTCATTGTTAACAACCGAAGGACTTCAACCTAAAATTATAGTAGGTCATTCTGCAGGCGCTGCCATAGCGTTCAGATTAGCTTTAAATACTAAACAACAGGTAGAGGGAGTTGTAGCAATTAATGGTGTTTTAGATAATTACTTTTCTGGTTTAAGCAGTATTTTTTATCCAATAGCAGCCAAAGCTCTTGCTATGAACCCACTCGCCGCTCCATTTTTTGCTAAAATAAACGAACTTACAAATCAAACCCTGCGAATTACAAAAATGACTGGAAGCAAAATTGATGATGAAACTTTAAGACACTACAATAAATTATTCTCAGATCCAAAACATCTTGCTGGGACCTTAGCGATGATGTCCCAATGGAAATTAGATGGCTTAAATAATGATTTGCCTAACTTTAACAAGCAATCTCTTTTTTTAATTGGTAAAAACGACAGAATGGTCGCTGAAAATTCTTTAATTAACTATGCACAAAAACTGAAAAACTCTAAAATAGTTATAGAAGGTGGACTAGGTCATCTCATGCACGAAGAAAACCCACTAAAAATTTTCGATCACCTTATGTGTTTTTATAATGAAATTAAATATTAAAACTCACTAAATTCTTTCTCCAAATACGCGTTGTTCTAATATTGGGATGAGGCGCAGAGCACCTCTGCTAAAAGGGTTTATTTGCAAAACCCTTTTGTAAGCTCGTAATGCGCCTTCAAAATCTTTTTCTTTCTGTAGAATTAACCCTAAACCCGACATTGCTCCAAAATGCTTGGGCTCTTTTGAGAGAACTACAAATACATCTTCTAGAGACGTCTCCATTTTACCCATCATAAACCTAATCGTCGCCCTTTTATTCCACGCTTCAATGTAATTAGGCTGTTTCAAAATTAAGGTAGAAAACAATTTTTCAGCTGCAGTTAACCTACCCTGATTCATAAGATTGATTCCTTGTTCCATAGCATAGCGGCTCGAATCTGAAGCCGAGTCATTAGTCCAAATTTTCCATATTTGAAGAGTGATTTTATTAGCAGAAGAAGCGGTTTCACTTCTTAAAAGTTCATTAAATAAGAATTTCAATTGAATGTCATTTGTGCTAGATCTACCGTCAGCAAATCCTAGCTCTAAGTTTATGCCGATCACGAAGACTAACCAAGAAAAAGAAATTAAGAATTTTCTTAAAGAGATTGTCAGTAGCTTTATCATAGAAGATAATTAGCTCACTAACTTTGAAAGTAAAACCAGTAATATCATGATTTACTTTTTATTTTTCGTATGTTCTCCCGATATGATATGAGGGTAATCGAAACAATGATAAGTCCACCCCCAATTACAACAAATGGATCCACACCTTCCCCAAAAACTAGTATTCCAAGCAATGTCGCCCAAACCAGCTGTAGAAACGTTACTGGTTGCACTACGACTAATGGCGCCAATGCTAATGCCTTTGTCATAAAAAAATGACCAAGTGTTGCAAAAAGGGCCACGAAACTTAACGCGATAATGTCCATTAGCGAAGGCGACACCCATACTATGAAAGCTAAAGGAGCTAAGGCGATTGTAACAAAAAGAGTCATCATAGCAACAATTGCTGTTGCACTTTCGGTTCGGGTAAGTTCCTTCACCATAAGATAAGAACCTGCAAAAAACATGGTTGCACTTATTTGGGCAGCATGCCCAAAGATTAAATTTTGAAACCCAGGGCGCAAAATTAATAATACTCCCAAAAATGCCAAAATGATGGCTCCAATTCTCCAAAAAGAGATTTTTTCTTTAAAAAAAATAACGGCCCCTAAGGTCACAAATACTGGCGTCATGTATCCTATCGCCGTTACTTCGGCGACTGGTAATTTTGACATAGCATAAAACCAGAAAACCACCCCTAACGAATGAAAAATTGAACGAATAAAATAAGGCCAAAAATTACTTTTCCGGAACTGAATAGCTGAACCCCGAAAAAAAAAGGGTATAAAAAAAATCACCCCAATAAAATACCTTATGAAAGACGCCTGCGCTGCTGGTAACGCACCGTCCAAATTTTTAACTAAACCAATAACTGCAACAAAACAAAGACCGGACCCAAGCATGAAAATCATACCGAAAGATGTGTTTTTCTTAGACCCCTCAATTTGCACTTATTCTATTTCCTACTAAAATTGGAATGATTAAATAAAATTTTAAATTATTTACCTTTAAATATTGGTTGTTCCTTTTTAAAAAAAGAAATCACGGCATTCTTAAAATCTTCAGAAATAGAAACTTTGTCCTGCTCAAGAGCTTCCGCCATAAATGCCTCATCGTAACTATAGGAAGGAGCTTTTCGAAGAAGTCTCTTAGCTGCTGAACTTGCCAGCGGGGAACGACTTGCCAATAGATAAGCCCATTTGTTGGACTCCTCGTGTAATTTGTCATCTGGCACAACTTTATTTGCTAAACCAAATTTAACACATTCATCCGAGCTGAGTTTTCCTCCTTCTACAACCAGTTGCAGAGCTTGACGATAACCCAATGCTTTTTCCAAGAGCCATGTAGCGCCTCCGTCAGGAACAAGCCCAATATTACTAAAAATCATTGATAATTTTGCCGACTTACTCATAATTAGAAAATCACAGGCTAAGGCTAATGCAGAGCCTATTCCCGCTGCAGAGCCATGAACCGACGCTACGTACAGCAATCTGCTCTTTACTATTTTATCAAATATTGGCTTGTATTCTTTTTCCAAATGCTCGGAGATAGGAGTTGGAAAACCTTCCTTGAGATCTGCACCAGCAGTAAATCCAGGTCCAGACCCTCTGATAACGACAACCCGGACTTTATGCATACCTTCTAACTTTTCAAGAAGTTCTGGTAAATCTTTCCTTAATTTGTTATTAAAAGCATTATATTGTTTCGGGCGGTTAAGCGTGATCTCAGCGACAGAATCTGTAATTAAAAAAGTCAAACATTCTTCAGACAATTAACCCTCCAGGAATTATAATGCTTAGATACGTACCTTCACAAACTAAAAGCATGACTTCAATGCTTTTTAATTAGCGATATCATATTATGTCAGAATTTATTAAATTTGAATTAAAAAATAATATTGCTACGATTACCATTAATAGACCAAAGAAAAAAAATGCTCTCACTTTCGAAATGCTGCAAAGATTAACAGATATAGGTGAAAGCTTAAAATCTGAAAATAATCTTTTGTGCGTACTAATAACCGGTAAAGACGGTATTTTCTGCTCTGGAATCGATATTACTAATTTCGCGACACTGGCAACTAACAAGACTTTCCTTAACTCATTGATAGAGCCTTTGAACGGGTTACCCTACAACACAATGCAAAAACCATGTATTATTTGGCAGGAATTAGCGGTTCCAGTAATTGCTATCCTTGAAGGTCCAGTTTTTGGTGCCGGCCTTCAACTCGCCTTAGGAGCGGATATCCGAATTGCAGCGCCCAATGCTGAACTTTCAATCATGGAAACTAAATGGGGTTTAATTCCTGATATGGGAATTACACAGACTCTTCCGAAGTTAATGAACTACGATCAAGCTTTGCTTGCAACGCTAACTTCAACTTTAATAAACGCAAAAAAAGCTTGCGAATTAGGCCTAATAACAATTTGTACTGAAAGTCCGTATCAAAAAGGTATTAAATTGGCAGAAGAATTTGGCTACAAATCACCAGACGCTCTGAGAGCTGCAAAAACCCTTTATAAGAAAGCTTGGAGAGAAACTAATACTGATAATCTTCAATTAGAAGCTTTGTTACAAAAACAATTGATTGGTAGCGCAAATCAAATGGAAGCTGTCTTTGCAAATATTGAGAAGCGTAGACCCAACTTTAGCAAACAACCTATATGTAATGCAAAATCATGAGCTAAAAATAATTAAGAAAGTAATAAATGATCGTCTCAAAATTCTAACTTTTGAAGACGAATTCAACAAAGGTGCTTCTAATACAGTCGAATTAGACCAACAAAGCATTGGACGCTTAAGCAGAATGGACGCTTTGCAACAGCAAGCCATGGCAAAAGCAATGGGTGCCAGAAGGCAAAACGAAAAAAGAGCTCTTAAAGAGGCTCTTTACCGAATGAACCAAGGTGACTATGGTGACTGTATTGATTGCGGCGAAGCAATTGAATTTGAACGCCTGAAATTAAAACCGTCAGTTTTAAAATGTTTAGATTGCATGAAAATGTAATTATACAAATTCTTATTAGGCATAATTTATTGTATGAAATTATATGATTAAGAACAACTTTTATGTAGATAATGCGCAATGGTTGTTTGCTGGCGCCCTCTTAACTTTTTCAACTGCGTTTGGGCAGACGTTTTTTATTTCACTATTTGCAAGTGAAATACGCAACTATTTTAATATAAGCCACTCAATGTGGGGGGCAATTTATGCAACTGGCACACTTTCAGCGGCTACTTTAATGCTTATTGTCGGAGGGCTCGCCGATAATTATCGAGCACGCCCTTTAACCCTAACTATAATGGGTCTCTTTATGCTATCTTCTTTAATGATGGCTACAGTATCATCCATCTGGTTATTACCACTTATCATTTTTGGACTTCGATTTTGTGGTCAAGGTATGCTATCGCATTTAGCCATGGTATTTGCAGGCCGATGGTTTTCAAAAAACAGAGGTCGAACGATTGGGATCGCGTCCCTTGGCCTATCAATTTCTGAGGCGATTTTCCCTTATTTATTTGTCTTTCTGACTGGTATCCTTGGTTGGCGAGGAAGTTGGGGTGTAGCTACAGTTCTCATTGCAATTCTGGCGATTCCAATGTCACTTCTGCTTTCAAAAGAGCGTAATCCTAAATCATCGGGAGACGGAACAAAGCAAAAGATAACAGGCATGTTGGGTCGCCATTGGAAACGAGCAGAAGTACTAAAACATTGGGTCTTCTGGTTAGCTCTGCCCGCGTTACTGGTGCAGCCGATTTTCAGCACAACCTTTTTCTTTCAACAGGTGTATTTCACTGAAATTAAAAATTGGCCGCTAGAACTTTATGTCGCACTAATTCCTATATATACTATCACCAGTCTAGTGGGATTATTTATTGGAAGCCTTATTATAGATAGGTACCGAACCCCAATATTGTTGCCACTATATTTGCTCCCAATGGCAGCTGGCTTCATTATAGGCGCCAACGCGGATACATTAATAGGTGCCGGAATATGCTTCATGTTTCTTGGTTTGATGCAAGGTTTAGGCGCAACTGTTTCTGGAGCATTCTGGCCGGAGTTTTATGGAACAAAACACTTAGGTTCCGTGCGATCTGTTGCCATGTCATTAATGGTGTTTGCTACCGCCCTCGGCCCTTTAGGTAGTGGCATTCTAATTGATAAAGGATTTGGATTAGAGTTTCAATACACCATAATGGCCGGAGTTACTTTGGCCGCCTGTGGCGCCATGCTTTTTGTGACCATAGGTACAAAAAAAATGTTTTAAAAATCAATGTATCAAACTTTAATCAATGAGCTTGGCCTCAGTGATAACTTTAACATTATCTAAAGAAACTCCAGCTGCAAGCTCTACAATCTTCAAACCGCCAGCAACAACGTCAAAAATACCCATGTTAGTGATAACTCGATCTACAACAGATTTGCCCGTAAGCGGCAAAGTACAGTCTTTTAAAAGTTTGCTTTCACCATGTTTGTTGGAATGATCCATTATAACAACAACTCTCTTTACTCCGGCGACTAAATCCATCGCTCCTCCCATACCCTTAACTAATTTTCCTGGAATCATCCAATTCGCCAAATCACCATTTTCTGAGACTTCCATAGCGCCCAAAATCGCCATATCAATATGACCTCCTCGGATCATTGAAAAGCTATCCGCACTATTAAAATAACTAGTCCGTGGAAGCTCCGTAACAGTTTGTTTTCCAGCATTTATTAAATCAGCGTCAACTTGGTTTTCTGTTGGGAAGGGACCCATACCAAGCATCCCATTTTCCGATTGAAGAGTTACATCTATTCCTTCGGGAATAAAATTGGAAACGAGCGTAGGAATGCCAATACCTAAATTAACATACATTCCATCTTTAAGCTCTTTAGCAGCAACTTCAGCCATTTGATTTCGATTCCACATTTTTAAACTTCCTTTGAACTACTTAAAGTCAAATTTTCAATCCTTTTCTCATGATCGCCTTTGATTATTCGATTTACAAATATACCAGGCGTATGAATTTCGTCTGGATCCAAAGTCCCTATTGAAACGATTTCTTCAACCTCAGCTACACAAATCCTTCCGCAAGTGGCAGCGTTGGGGTTAAAATTACGGGCTGTTTTTCGGTAGACTAAATTCCCCTGTTCATCACCCTTCCAAGCCTTGACAATCGATAAATCCGCCATCATTCCAAGCTCTAAAATATAAGTTTGATCATTAAAAACCTTATGCTCTTTTCCCTCAGCAACTGTTGTTCCAACGCCGGTCTTAGTATAAAATCCTGGGATCCCCGCACCACCAGCCCTCATTCTTTCAGCCAATGTTCCTTGAGGAGTAAACTCTAGCTCCAGCTCACCCGCTAAATATTGGCGCATAAATTCTGCGTTTTCTCCAACATAAGAGGAAATCATTTTCTTTATTTGTCGTGTGGCCAAAAGTTGACCTAGACCAAAATCATCAACGCCCGCATTATTAGACGCAACAGTTAAATCTTTAATCTTTGTTTTTGAAATTTCTTCAATTAAATTTTCAGGAATGCCGCATAATCCAAAACCTCCCGCGGCTATTAACATTCCATCAAATAATAAACCATCCAATGCTGAAGCTGCTGACTTATATATCTTCTTCATTTAACTTTAACCCAAATTTTAATTTCCTATAATTCATACGTACACTGACTATCCTAATTGGTCTATTAGAAATATAATATAAACAACTTACTAAGAACGCCTTGATTTATTCATTTTCGTTATCATCGGCCCCTGCCCCAAGTAACCGCGACATCGGACTTTCTGGTACATAGGTTTTATGCGCCATTTTTGTTAAAAAATCCCAGCTATCAATTGAACTTCTTTCTATTGATCGCTTTAAAAAAAATGGTTCTTTTGAACTCTCAGAGATTGAAACAACTAAACTACCAACACTTTTGGGATTAATATTTTTCCCAGAAACATTAAAACCGTCCTCATTCATAGTAATTTGACAATTATCCCATGAGACAGAAAAAGAATACTGTTCATTTTGCAACCGCAATAATGCTCCTACAACAGAAAGTGGACCAATAACAGGGTCTTTTATCTTAATGTTACTCTCGAGTACATCTGACAAACAATCTAAAAAAAACACTCCGAGTAGAAGGCCCGTTTTAGGCTTACCTATTTCATCAAAAGATCCTTCATAAATCGAAGGATGTTCCAAACCATTGTCATCTATAAATTTCAAACTTAAATAAATTGCATCAGGGCCCGGTAACCTGAGCTCAGACAGATGTCGCGCAATCAAACCAGTTTCTTCGGCCAGACCCCAACTAAGTCCAACACCTTTTGCAGCTTTTTTACATTGAGCTTCTATCTCACCAAGGGAATACATCGCGTCTAAGAGACTTTCGAACCCGAATAAGGCCAAAAATCATCATATGCACAAACTAACTCATTTGGAAACGGTGCATTTTGATACATACAAATTCTAACCCAACGGTCGGAGCGTGGATCAAACCTGTCAGCGCCAAAAAAAGAAAGCTTACATCTCAACATATCGATTGGTTTCATGTTTGAACCAATTAAATTATCTCTAATCTCACCATAAGGAACTTCCCGATGCTCCGTTACCCGTCTAACACAATGCCGATGTTGTGGATAAAGCATTAAAAAATTAGCGATCTTATCGTTTAAAGGCCATTCTTGAAGGGCCTCATACAACTCTTTAATATCACGCCCTATGGCCAGTGGTTGTTCTAACTCTGATCCATCTTCTTCAAATCTTTGTCCTAATCTAGGCTCTAATTTATCCTCAGAGACATACCAAAATCTTGCTTGTCCATCTTGGGTTTTATAATCATATTCAAGTGCCCAAGAAAACGAATGTTTAATTATATTTATAATTATTCCACAAGCTAATTTACCGTCTAAACGGAAATATTTGTTTTCATCAATCGCCATTTCTGACGATAACCCATCAACTAAATCCCCGTATGGCTCTAAGATTAGAGAACATAAAGCTTCTTGGCCTTCCAACGTTAAGTTTATTAATGCCCAGTCATATAATTTGTTCCATGGGAATTGGTCACCAATGCAGATTGACTTAAAAAACCCTTTAATTTCTTTCAAATCTTTCCGGAGGTTCTTCAGCTTAGAAATTTGGATTGGGTGCTGCGATGTCCAACAAATAGCATTTTGATAGCAGCTCTCTAAAAGCATCGAAAAAAGATTCGCCTCTTCACTCGTCATAATTGGTATTTCTCTAACACGTGCAATCGCTGTTTCCCTTGCTCTAATCCATCGATCGAATAAACTGGGGTGATTTACAATAAATGGTGCCATTCCAAGACCAGTTGAGTTTCCAATTCCAAAGCGCTTACGCAATTTAGGCTCTATCTTACAAGCATTCTCACCACCCTGCTCGAAGGCAACAAACTCAACTAGATCTAGTACAAAGCATCGCACAAGATAAACTGCCAACATTTCAGCTTGAAATGGCATCGCCAACTCTACCCTATCTTTTAAAAAAGTTCGGTCGCTTAAACCAAATTTACCAGATCCATATACAGCGGTCGTTCGCATCAAGTAGCCAACATCCTCTACATCTTTAAGCTCTGGCTGCTTACCTTCGGAAAGTGCCGTAACGACTTTGTTCCAAAGCCTTACTGATTTATTAGCTCTTCCAAGTACCAGCTCTGTCGCGTTCAAACGTCCTTCCTCTTGGAAAGGAACGTTTTTTTTCAACCGGTCAATTTCTTGAGTATCTGGAATACCGTCAAAAAGAGTAAATGTAACATCCCAGGCTGTGGCAATTACGCGATCAGACCGTTTGTCAGCCGGTAAATAGTTTGAGAAAGTCACTAACGAATATTCTCGCTCTGGACCCTTCACACTATAAACTGCGGTTCCGTATCCGTCAGCAGATATGTCCCAAACTGGAATTGAGAATTTCCACTTTTCCACTGCCAGCCGTCGCAGTAATTGCCTCATAAAACTTAAACGCGTCTGATGGAAGCTACCTAATCTTGGAAGATGCATAACCTCACTTGGAGTTCTTAAAGAAATTTTTATTTTTTTACTCTTTAAACTTTTCATTTTTCACACAAAATGTCCTATTAAGCATTATTTACTTTTTAGCGTAAAACTATTCTCAAAAAATCGTAACCAGTTTCCACCCATGACTTTGGAAATATCGTCATTGTTCATTCCTAATTTCTTTAAGCCAACCTGTAAATTGGGAAAATCGGTATTGTCTTTATAAAAATCTGGCATAACCGGAAAGCCCGCATTTGATGCCGAACCTTCGCCATAATCAATTTTTTTTGTCCAACGCCCGGCACGCATCCATTCTACAATAGAATTAGGTTGATCCTGGCACAAATCAGAACCGATTCCAATATTCTCTACTCCAATCATATCTGCTGTTTTGCAAATCATACCACAAAAATCCTCTAAAGAACAGAGTGACCCATTTTTTAAATGGTGCGGGTAAAGTGAAAATCCAATCATACCACCCGTTTGTGATAACGCCTTTAAGACCTTATCTGACTTATTTCTAAGAGCAGAATGCCACCAAGAAGGGTTGGCATGTGTAATGGCTACAGGACGATTGGAAGTTTCAATAACTTGCAAAGTGGATTTCTCACCAGAATGGCTCATGTCAATCACCATACCCAAGCGGTTCATTTCTTCAACGACTTCCAAACCCATCCGAGTCAATCCAGTATCTTGCTTTTCATAGCAACCTGAAGCAAGAAGAGATTGGTTATTGTAGGTGAGTTGCATAAATCTTATCCCCAGCTTTTGCCATACTTCTAATAATCTAATATCATCCTCGATGGGGGAAGGGTTTTGAAAGCCTAAAAAAATTGATGTGCGGCCTGTTTCCTTTGCTAGCCGAACATCCTCAGCATAAAATCCTTGAAAAATATGATCCGAATAATCTTGAAAATACTGATGCCACTTTTCAAGATTTAGAACGGTATCTCGAAACCCCTCATGGTAGGCAATTGTAACGTGAACCGCATCAATATGCGCATCTCTCATCTCTTCAAAAACCTTGCCTGACCAATTGGCGTACTGTAAGCAGTCGATTAAAACGTCATCCATCCATTTTCCTTAACCATCACAACAATCCTTTTCTTTAAACAAATTAGTAAAGGCTTGGTTTAAAGTTTTTAAAAAAATACAAAATAGTTCATTTAACTTTTAACGATAATTCTAAAAGCTTGAAATTCAATTTTAGCAAAATCCATTGACACCTCAGTTCAATAATAATTTTCAAACCACTCCACAATAAGATTTCGTTCACTTGGCTCCATATAAGATATATTATTTGGTGGCATGTAATTGCTTATCCCTGCATTAACATAAATCTGCTTTGCGTTTCTCGCAATATCATACTTAGTTTCCAAAAAAAGGCCCCCAGGCGCTTCAGCAAGACCATCCCATAATGGTTCACGGGCATGGCACATGGCACATCGACTTATTATTGTGTCAGCCAGCTCCTCATATTTTGCTAGTTCTAGGGCAGAACCATGATTATTATTTAACGACAACTCATCATCAATATTAGCTGGAGGTGGCCGTAAAACTGACAATAATATTACCGAAACAAACAAAAATGCAGTTACAAGCCAAGCCCAAATTGGTTTCAAATTGAACGCGTGTTTTTGATTAAAGTAATGGCGTATCGATACTCCCATTAAGAACACTAAACCAGCAATCACCCAATTATACTGTGCACCAAACGCTAGTGGGTAATGATTCGATATCATCATAAAAATAACAGGTAGTGTTAAATAATTATTATGAGTAGACCTCTGTTTGGCAATAACACCATACTTTGGATCAGGGGAGCGACCAGCCATCAAATCAGCCACAACAATCTTCTGATTAGGAATAATTATAAAGAAAACATTAGCAGACATTATAGTTGCCGTTAGTGCACCCAAATGTAAGAATGCAGCTCGTCCACTAAACATATGACAGTACGCCCAAGAAAATCCAACTAACATGAGAAATAACATAAGCATTAAACGCGTATCATTCTTTCCAATGTTTATCTTGCATATGATGTTATAGAGAAACCACCCAAGTGCTAAAGAGAAAATAGACAACAGTATTGCCGATGTAACTGAAATATCTAAAACAGAAGCATCGATTAAAAGTAACTCTGCACCTCCATAATAAACAATTGCAAGAAGTGCGAACCCCGAGATCCAAGTGGCATAACTCTCCCATTTAAACCAAACAAGTTTTTTCGGAAGATCTGGTGGTGCTATTGTGAATTTACGAATATTATAAAAACCACCCCCATGCACTTGCCACTCCTCCCCTTTAACTCCTTCAGGTAAAGTCGGAGAATGTCTCAAGCCTAAATCTAATGCTATGAAGTAAAAAGATGAACCGATCCATGCGATGGCAGTGATGACATGAATCCATCGAACAGCAAACTCTATCCAATCCCAAAAAATGATTTGAACCATTAAAATATCCACTTTTAACTCCCTCGATAAGTTGAATACCCAAAAGGGGATAAAAGAAGTGGCACATGATAATGTTCCATAGCTTTGGAAATTCTAAACCTTATAGGAATTTCCTCCAAAAACAAATTCTGATTCTTATCTTTGAAATGAGCTTTTAGATAACTGCTGACATGAAAAATAAGTTGATATTGACCATTTTTAAAGCCATTTCCTGCCAAAATGGGTTTTGGCAATCGCCCATCATGATTTGTTTCACCACTTCCGATAAGGACAAAATCATAGTCAGCACTAATTTTAAAAAGAGTGATTTCTATCCCTCCAGCAGGGCAACCTCTGGCAGTATCTAACACATGCGTTGTAAGAAACCCTCTATCTTTTACTTCGTTTGTCATTCGAATGCCTTTCAATTTAAGAGTAACTTTAAAAACAACGTGACAATTAGTCTACGAAAATAAATATTCCTAGTTGTTAAATCTTTGATATTTGTTAGCGATGTGTATAAATTAAAGTTAAATATTCCTAATTTATTTCTGGAGTTAAAATGCGCTATCCTAGAAACATGATTGGATACGGACAACAAACACCAAATCCAAAATGGCCTCAAAATGCGAATATTGCCGTGCAATTTGTTATCAATTACGAAGAAGGTGGCGAAAACTGTCTGTTGCATGGTGACAAATCGTCCGAAGCATTTCTTTCGGAGATTGTTGGGGCATCTCCTTGGCCAAACCAACGCCACTGGAATATGGAGAGTATTTATGAATATGGAGCTAGATCTGGGTTTTGGAGATTGTATCGCTTATTCACCGAAGCCGGAATTCCTATTACCGTATTTGGAGTAGCTAATGCTCTTGAGCGGGCACCAGAGCAAGTGCTCGCAATGAAAACTGCTGAATGGGAAATAGCATCTCATGGATTAAAATGGATAGATTATAAAGATGTAACACCCTCTCAGGAGAAAGGTGACCTAACCAAGGCAATACAAATTCATACAGCAGTGACAGGATCGGCGCCATCTGGATATTATTTAGGCAGGTGTTCTGAGCACACTGTTGAAATTGCAACTAACCATGGAAATTTTGAATACATATCCGATGCCTACGATGACGATCTTCCCTATTGGAAGTCACATGGAAATAAAAATCAATTAATTATTCCTTATACACTCGATGCAAATGATATGCGTTTTGCCACACCACAGGGTTTTAATTCAGGAACGCAATTTTACGATTATCTCAAAGACTCATTTGATATGTTACTTCTTGAGGGTCGCCAGGGATCGCCAAAAATGATGAGTATTGGGTTACATTGTAGGCTTGCAGGACGCCCCGGAAGGGCAATCGCTGTGAAACGTTTCCTAGACTATATAAATAATTTTCCAGATATTTGGATAGCCAGGAGAATAGACATCGCGAACCATTGGAAAAAATACCACCCCCCTATAATATCAAAAGTGGCTCCCTTTAACTTGAAAAAAAGTGACTTTTTATCAACATTTGGCAATGTTTTTGAGAATAGTTCCTGGATAGCGGAACGAGCCTTCAAAAAAGAATTAAGCCCATCAATGAATACAATTATCGGAATACACAGCGCGCTTTGTTTCCAATTCCGAACTGCATCACAAGAAGAAAGAGTTGGTGTTCTTAACGAGCATCCGGACTTAGCTGGAAAACTCGCTAGCGAAAATCAATTAACGGAAGAAAGTACAAATGAACAAAAATCTGCTGGTTTAGACCAACTCACCTTAGCCGAACTTACAGAGTTTACTACCCTAAACGATAAATATATCAAAAAATTTAAACACCCATTCATTATGGCCGTAAGCAACAAAACTAAGGAAGAAATACTTCAAACATTTTACGTAAGAATTGAAAATAACGCTAATCAAGAACTAGCGACAGCATGCGCAGAGGTTGAAAAAATAGCCCTAATTAGAATACAGCAAATCTTTAAATAGAGTTACAGATTACATATTATGAAACCAATATCAATTATTCCTGTCCCACTATCACAATACGAATTCGCAGAATTTGGTGATGTGTTGGAGACCGAAAAGCGTGACAGTTTTCCTATTAATAAAGGAATGTGCAGGCGATATGACCGTTTATCAGATGTTACCTTTGATAATGGAATTGGAACACCTAGTATTTCGATTTTCAGAGGAAAACCTTATAAATTGCCACTTCAGCTAAAACTATTAGAAAGACACCCATTTGGTTCCCAGGCATTCATTCCATTACATTCGAATCCATTCTTAGTTATTGTCGCTGAAGACATGAACGAAGAACCTTTACTTCCAAAAGTCTTTTTCACCAACGGACATCAGGGTATAAATATAAAAAAAAATACCTGGCACGGTGTGCTTACACCTCTTTTTAACGAATGTAATTTTGTTGTAATAGATCGAATTGGAACTACTTCCAATTTAGAAGAATTTATCTTAACTCAAAATATTATTATAGAAGCATTTCCCAAAAAAGTCTAATCGCGCCAGAGTAAAGGAACAAATAAAGCTAAAGCAACAAGAAGCTCTAAACGACCAATAATCATTGCGAAAACAAGTACATATTTCTCTGGATCAGTTAAGGTTGAAAAACTACCCGTAGGACCTATAACATCGCCTATTCCAGGACCTACATTGGCCAAAGCTGTAGCTGCCCCAGATAGAGCAGTGATAAAATCTGCGCCAAGAGCTCCCAAAATAATTGTAAAAATAGCCAAAAAAACAAAAAAACAACAGATCATAACCATTGATGACCTAAAAGCATCCTTATCAATAATTTGCTTCCCATAACGCATTAAAAAGACACCGCGACTATACATCAGTTCCTGTAAAGAAGTTCTTATAAGTTGACTTAGCACAATAAACCGATAAATTTTTATTCCACCTGAAGTTGAACCCGCGCAACCCCCAATAAAGATCAAAAAGAAAAAAAGCGTAGCCCCAATACCACCATAATCCATAAAATTTCCAGAGGCGTATCCAGTTGTCGTGAGTATTGAAATCACATTGAAAATATACTGAGAAAATTGAGCGAAATTATTTGCATGATCCCAGCCATCTGCAAATAAAACTAATCCACTCGCTATAATGATTAAAGTAAAAAAAACCGCTATTTGAGGATCGTATCTTGGTAAATTGCGGGCAAAAAATATGGCTATAAAAAAACTAAAGGGCAACGCTCCGGCAATCATAAAGATAATTGCTATCCATAAAACGTGCCATCCTTCGTAATAGCCCAAAGATTCGTCATGTGTAGAAAAACCCCCCGTTGAAACAGTTGTCATGGCATGCGTTAACGCATCAAAAGGGGCCATGCCGACGGATAGATAGCCAATAGAACAAAGTACTGAAAGTACAACGTATATTATAATAATTGATTTTGAAATTTCAATAAGCCTCGGAAGAGGTTTCTCAGAACGATCAGAACTTTCCATTCTAAAAAGCTGCATGCCTCCTACTCTTAAAAAGGGTAAAAGAATTAATCCAAGTGAAAGTATTCCAAGCCCGCCAACCCACTGCATAATAGCTCGCCAGAGTAACACTGGGCGACTTTGATGAACTAAATCAGTTACTATTGTTGATCCTGTAGTCGTCAATCCTGATGTAGCCTCAAACAATGAGTCTGCAAAAGAAAAACTTTCATTTGAATTCATTAACGGGATTGCACAAATAAGTGGAAGCACCCACCAAAGCATATTCACAACGATAACACCGAACCGAGTTGAAACTCTTGGTGTCTCACCCCAACCAGAAACCATGACTAGAGAACATGCTAATCCAGTTGTAAGACCAGACCATAAAAAGGACTCTCCCCCAGCCCATCCCGTAAAGATAGATGCGGCCCATGGAATTAACATCAAGAATGAAAATACCAATCCTACTAGCGCAACTATTTGACTCGCTGCTCTCAGTTCTTGGGAAAGCATTTAACCTCCTGTCAGTTTTTAAAAACTCCTATAAAAACTTATTCAACCTATTTAGTGGTTTATAAAGACAAATAAAAGCTATTTAAAATTAAATTTTACTACAGTACTTTTGTTAAGGAAGGGAATAGTTAATGATCGATAAACTAAATTTTTTTATTGCTTTGGCAGCATAGCG
>JAQWUC010000043.1 GCA_029242355.1 Paracoccaceae bacterium
TTGGATGGGCCCATAGCTCAGTTGGTAGAGCAACTGACTTTTAATCAGTGGGTCACAGGTTCGAATCCTGTTGGGCTCACCATTTTTTTATGCATGAAAAATCTTGTTTATCATGTAAAATACGAAAATGTGCGATCTGTCTCTCGTGCAGGTTTTTAAGAACTTTTAACTTAGTTAAATAAATTAGGTTGTAGATGTATGGAATCAGGTAAGTTTAATTCAGCGACGTCACTGTTACAAAGTGGCATTACGGGATTAAATTCAATTCATTATAATCTTAATGAAGCTGCACTTATGCAACATGCAGTCACGCGAAAAGAAGGTATATTGGGTCTTGGTGGATCTCTTTTGGTTACGACAGGAAAGCATCGGGGAAGATCACCTAAAGATAAATACATAGTAACATCAGAAGATACGATAAATACTATATGGTGGGAAGAAAATGGTAAATTAACGCCTGGAAATTTTGATCGTCTATATTCAGATGTACTGGTTCATATGAAAGACAAAGATTATTTTGTTCAAGATCTTTTTGCATGTGCGGATCCTGATTTTAAGCTTAATGTAAGGTTGGTAAATGAATTTGCATGGCATGGTTTATTCATAAGGCATCTCTTGAGACGACCAAATGTGCAAGACCTAAATACTTACGTACCCGAGTTCACAATAATTAACTGTCCATCCTTTAAAGCTATCCCGAGTGATTATCAGATCAGAAGCGATACAGTGATAGCGATTAATTTTGAAAAAAAAATTGTTATTATTTCAGGAACTGCATACGCCGGTGAAAACAAAAAAGTTGTGTTTACTCTCTTGAATTATTTACTTCCATCGCAAGGGGTAATGCCAATGCATTGTTCCGCAAATCATGCCGTCGATGATGAAGATGATGTAGCTATTTTCTTTGGTTTGTCAGGTACGGGAAAGACTACACTTTCACAAGACCCAAGACGCGTTCTTATCGGTGATGACGAACATGGTTGGTCATCAAGAAGGGTTTTTAACTTTGAAGGTGGATGTTACGCAAAGACCATTAATTTGAGTGTTGATGCTGAACCTGAAATCTTTTCTACAATGAGTAAATTTTCTACAGTTATTGAAAATATGCGTTTTGACCCTCAGACTTTGGAGCTCGATTATTACGATGACTCGATAACGCCAAACATGCGATCAGCGTACCCATTAGATTCAATTTCTAATGTTTCTAGGTTAAGCTCCGGTGGTCCTCCAAAACATATTATATTTCTAACATGTGATGCATTTGGGGTCTTACCTCCAGTAGCTAAGTTATCCTCTGAACAAGCTATCTACCATTTCCTACTAGGATTTACTTCTAAAGCACCTGGAACAGAAAACGGTGTGACTGAACCAGAGCCGACATTTTCAGCATGCTTCGCCGCCCCTTTTTTACCCCTCCGACCTGAGGTTTACGGAGAGCTTTTAAAAGAAAAAATTTATCAAGAAAATTCGAAATGTTGGTTGGTTAACACAGGTTGGACTGGCGGCGCCTATGGCGTAGGTATGAGGATGCCTATAAAAGATACTCGGACAATTCTCACGGCTATATTGGAGAACACTGTTAGTGATTCTGGTTTTCGGGTTGATGACAATTTTGGTTTCAAAGTACCGCTAAGCGTTGAGGGTATCAATTCAAAGCTCTTAAAACCTCGAGAAACGTGGCCAATCTCCGTTGAGTATGACAAGCAAGCACAAAAGTTAGTAACTATGTTTTCAGAACAATTTATGGAATATGCAGATTCAGTTGATGAAAGTATTTTGGCTGTTGCTCTTTAGGTGTTCAAATTAAAATATTTTAATGAAATAATAAGTTTAATTATAATCTCGATCCTTGATTAGTTCTAACGCTTCCACAGGATTTGTAGTTATTTCATCAAATACCATTGATAATTCTGTATGTCTTGCCTTCAATATACCTTGACCACCAATTACCATCGGAATTATTTTTGTTATATGCGATTTTATATTTTTTGCTATTTTTAAACACTCTGATAAATTGTCAGAATTAGAAATTGAAACACCAATTAATTTAAAATCATGCAAATGTATTAAATCTATAATTTCTTTGTTAGAGTATCCTACAGCGACAAATGGATTGGCTCCATTTTTCTTAAAAATACCTGATGCAGTAATTAGTCCAAGGGTATGGACTTCTTTTGTGGGTAAAATGAGAAGAACTTCTGGACCTTCTGAAAACATATACATTGGCCCTAAATATTGCTTTTCGTAAATTCTTGACAGCCTTTGAAGTCTTTGCGCGCCGATGTTCACTTCAACAAATGTGACTTTACTTTCTTTCCACCAGTTTCCTAAAGTTTCAGCAGCTTCTGGAATGAATATCTCGTAAACAACTTTTAAAGAAATACCGCTTGCTATTAATCCTTCGATTAGTTCGACTTGACCTTGATCATTTTTAGCGATTATTGAATTGCAAAAATTTCTAATGTCTGCTGTTGCGTAAGTTATTGGTTTTTCCAATTTTCGCTTAGTTAGTTCATTTAAAGCTAAAAGAGCTAGATCCAAAGATATCGATTCGAACTGCTGAGCAGTTTCGTTTGTATATGTCAATGTTTTCCCCCCAACGTCAAAATAGACGAATAGATATCTATTGTGACTGAATTATTTAAAATTGAAAGCTTTTTTTTAAATAAGTTGATAATAGTTTTTAAAACAATATTTATTTATTTGAACCAAAACTTTGTACTGCAATGACACCAACTGCCATAGGGGCAATATATTGTGTAGCAGTTATCGCTCTTTGAGTTTGTACGGAAGTACACCCAACCATTAACATAAAAAAAAGCATCCTAAGTAAAATCATGAACTTTCCGCACATTTAAAGAGCTTTTTTCATTTTCCATATCATTGCGGCCGCCTTAAAGCCAATAAAAAAATATTCAGGTTAGCAAATCAATAGTAAAATTGATTAATTTAATTTAAAGGTTGGATGTGAGCTGTAGTGAATAGTTGTTATGAGTGTAATATAACGCCGTAAATATAGGGGAAGCAATGCGAACTGGTGGAAAAATATTGGTTGACCAGCTAATATCCCGTGGGACTAATCAAGTTTTTTGTGTTCCAGGTGAAAGCTATTTGGAAATATTAAATGCATTTTACGATGTTCCTGACAAAGTAAAAGTTTATAATGCTCGGCATGAAGCCGGAGCTGCCAATATGGCTGAGGCGTATGGAAAGTTGACAAGAAGTCCGGGGGTTGTTTTGGTTACTCGCGGACCTGGAGCTTGTCATGCTTCAATTGGTGTTCATATTGCCTACCAAGATAGTACACCAATGATTTTGATTATTGGTCAGGTATCGCAGAGTACAAGAGATAGAGAGGCTTTTCAGGAGATTAATTACCAGGCTATGTTTGGCCCCATCTCAAAATGGTGTGCGCAAATTGACAGAGTCGAACGTATTCCAGAATATATTGCTAAGGCTTACAATCTAGCAATTTCGGGAAGGCCAGGCCCCGTCGTTCTCTCTGTACCTGAAAATATTTTAAACCAAACTAGTCATGTTGCTGATACCGTTTTTACTCGACATTGTGAGCCAGCGCCGGAAAAAAGTGTTAAGTTATCGTTAGAAGAATTATTTGCAAAATCAACAAGGCCATTGATTCTAGTTGGTGGATCGCCTTGGTCTGAGAAAGCAAGTGCTAACCTCCTTCTCTTTGCAATGAAGAATTCTATTCCGGTAGCGTCAGGATTTCGACGGCAGGATGTATTTGATAATAATAGTTCTGTATTCTGTGGCGCTTTTGGTACATCAGTCTCGCCATCACTTTTAACAAGAGTTAAGGAAGCAGATTTATTAATTGTTGTTGGATCGCGGTTAGGTGAAATGACAACTCAAGGGTA
Organism: Paracoccaceae bacterium; assembly: GCA_029242355.1. Lineage (GTDB taxonomy): Bacteria > Pseudomonadota > Alphaproteobacteria > Rhodobacterales > Rhodobacteraceae > JAYZEV01. Next base: position 3,879 of record JAQWUC010000043.1, read on the forward strand.
TGAAATTTTTGATCAGAAGAAGACGAAGCAAAAATTAATACATGTTCATGTTGACTCTCAAGAACTTGGCGCAGTATTTTCGCCTGATTTTGGCGTCGTCTCAACTAATGAAAATTTTTCTGAGTTATTATTAGTTTTGGACCTTCCTAAAAATGTAAATTGGAACCACTGGTGCAAACTCTTGCATTCAGAATATTTATCTGATTTTAAGCCGTCTTTTTATTCAGGAGCACTCAATTTAGGGAAAATTTTTAATTATTTAAATCTGAGTTTGCCAAAAGATGCAGTAATTACTCTTGATGCTGGTAACCATACTGGCTGGCCACAGAGGTTTTTGAGCTATAGTCCAGAAAGGCGGCAAATTGGACCTACTTGTGGTGCAATGGGTTATTCTGTTCCGGCGGCGGTAGCAGCGGCTTTAGCTTTATCGAATAAACAAGTTATTGGATTTGTAGGGGATGGTGGATTTATGATGTCTGGTATGGAATTGATGACGGCAGTTCAGTACGAAGTTCCTCTTATCATAGTTTTATTTAATAATGGTTCTTATGGAACTATTCGTATGCATCAAGAAAGAGAGCATCCTGGTAGAGTTATTGCGACGGACTTACAAAACCCAGATTTTAGAGCGATGGCGATTGCCATGGGCGCACATGGAGAGCTTGTCGAAACGACTGATAATTTTATTCCTGCGTTCGAACGATGCCTTCGGCAAAAGAAACCATCTTTGATTGAGCTTAAAACTGATATAAATCAGTTAAGCACTAGGTATATCTTAAAACCTAATTAATTGAATGTTTTGCAATTATTTTCACTTTGTGAACGTCTTATCAAAACTTCACATTTTTGTTCATTGAGATTTATTAGTGACCCGGGGTAAGTGCACATATTTTGCTTTAAATTATAGATTATTTTACAAAATCTAACAAAAATTTACTAAAATTTATTTTTCAGCGGCTGCTATTTTTTTGAAAATATTTATTATCTCTTCGTCGGAGGATTTTTGGATAGCTCCTTTTGCTACCTCTTGATGAGACCACATCCAACTTTCTACTGGATCGTCTTTCATAGCCCAGTCCGGGAACATTCTATCGTTTGATTCTCCTTTTAAGAGAACTTCGACTTCAAGGTGACGATCATCGATTTTTATTTTATCAAAGGCTGATATTACATTTTTTTCAGGACCTTCAAGCAATTGGAGGTAAATATCTGCTCTGCAAAGTAAAGAACCAGTTATATTATTTTTCTGATTATTTTCTCTTGAGTCAATAAGTAGTCCGCTTAAAGTCGAGGCATCAAATCCGAATGGTCGCGAACTGTAAATAAGTCTGTACAAATTTCTCTCACATTTTCTTACATATTATTGCTAACAAATTTAGAGTAAGTTTAGAAAATTTAATTAGCGATGTCACTGAAAAAGTAATTTCTCAGCACATCTTATTAATATAAGAATTTGTTGTGGCAGACAGGATGGGATTCGAACCCACGGAGGAGTTGCCCCCTCACTCCCTTAGCAGGGGAGCGCCTTCAGCCACTCGGCCACCTGTCCACCGTCTGGTTTAAAGGCTAGGGACTAAGGTTTCAAGGAGTTTTAAGCAAATAGTTTTTTTTGCATTGAATAGTGGCTTTTTAGCGTTTGACGATGATAAGAATATTGTATTTAACAAAAGGTGTGGCAATTAATGGGTATGATGCATGAATATTAAACGAGTTTTTGGTCTCGCTTTAACGATTTGTACAGTTGACCAGGCATCCAAGATTTATGTAGTGCACCACCTCAATCTTAAAGAAAAAATCTCAATTGAAGTAATAAATCCAATCTTAAATTTTAAAATGGCTTGGAATAAAGGGATTAATTTTGGACTATTCGATTCTGGAGGGGAAGCTTCTCGACTGATTTTGATAGCGCTTTCTATAGCTGTTTCAGCTGCCTTGCTATGGTGGGTAAGGAAAAGTGAAAGTACTATGCGGCAATCTTGTGTGGCTTTGATTGTAGGAGGGGCGCTAGGTAATTCTATAGATAGGATTGTTTTTGGTGCGGTAGCAGATTTTCTAAATATGAGTTGTTGCGGTGTCCAAAATCCGTTTTCATTTAATTTTGCTGATATAGCTATTTTTGTAGGAGCTTTTTCTCTAATATTATGGGACAAAAATGAAGATGGGACAGCCTAAAGTGAGAACTTAAGTTTAGCATACTATCTAATAATTTTGTATGGACTATGGTAGAATTAAATAGTTAAGAGAATGATGGGAGTGCTGTGACAAATTTAAACGAATCAAACAATTGTGGCTGGCCGATAAGAAAATTGGATGAAACTTCTATTAATCGGATTGCGGCTGGTGAAGTAATAGAGAGACCCGCCGCGGTGGTTAAAGAATTAATTGAAAACGCAATTGATGCTTCAGCAACATCAATAAAAATCTCTTTTTCACATGGTGGAAAGAGTTTTATAAAAGTAATTGATAATGGTTGGGGGATAAGAAAAGAAGAATTGAAGTTAGCATTAACCAGTCATGCAACTTCTAAGATGAATGATAACGATCTTTTAAACATAAAAACTCTGGGTTTTCGGGGTGAAGCACTTCCATCTATTGCAGCAGTTTCTAAATTGACGCTAAAATCACGAATTCAGGGTGCGATGGAGGCGTCTGAAATTAATTGCCGTGCTGGTAAGTTCACAGAGATTAAACCTGTTGGATTGTCATTTGGGACCGTTGTTGAAATTTTTGACTTGTTTTATTCTACTCCTGCAAGATTAAAGTTTTTGAAATCAGATCGGGCAGAGACGCAAGCAATATTTGATTCAGTGAAACGACTGGCGCTTTCAAACCCAGATATAAGATTTTTGCTTCAAGATATTACAAAGGAACCAAAAAGGATTTTTTTGGATTTAGCTGAAGAGAAATTGGAAAGCAAATATTTTGATAGAATTGAAAAAGTTCTAGGGGCAAGTTTTTCTGAAAACTGTGTAGAACTAGATTATGAAAAGGATGGTTACTCTTTGTATGGGTATGCTTCTTTGCCAACAAACTCCCATGGAACTTCAACAAATCAGCACTTTTTTGTAAATGGCCGATTAGTAAAAGATAAACTACTCTTTAGTGCTTTAAGAATAGCCTATTTTGATTTCATATCCAAAGACAGGTTCCCTGCAGTTGTGATTTTTATCAATTGTGACGCTAGTATTGTGGATGTAAATGTTCACCCAATGAAATCGGAGGTAAGGTTTAAATATCCAAAAGATGTTCGCAGCTTAATAATAAGCTCAGTAAAAAATTCGTTATCTCGAAATGGATTAAAGTCAAACAGTGTATTAACTGCAAGAATGTTGAAATCGTTCGCGCCAGAAAATTCCAGTTTTCTCCAAACTGATATCATAGGTCTCAACACTTTCGGCGATCATAAAAAAATAAATAAACAAATGAGCCTTGCTAATGACAGCACCTGGTTTTCAGGTAAAGTTGAGTCTGATCTAGAAGAAGATTCGACTGAGCATCAGGATTTTCCTCTTGGAGTTGCGAAGGCGCAATTACACAAAAATTTTATTGTTAGCCAATCGAAGAATGGATTGATCTTAGTAGATCAGCATGCTGCTCATGAGAGAATTACTTACGAACAATTAAAACAACAATTTAAGATGAAACGGGTTGACTCACAAGACTTACTAATACCAGAAATTGTTGAGTTGTCGGGAAATCAAAAGGAAATCATTCTTGAGTTTTCTGATATATTGGCAAAAACTGGTTTTGTTGTAGATGCATTTGGAGAAAAAGCTGTTTGTGTACGATCAATTCCAGCGCTTTTGGGTTTGAGTGATTTGAAAAATCTTATTGGGGACTTAATTGAAGAAGTATTAGTTCTGGGCCAATTTCATTCTCTAGAAAGACGTGTAGATGCTATCATTTCTAGGGTCTCTTGCCACGGATCTATAAGGTCCGGTAGGACGATGAATGCTAAAGAAATGAATTGCTTACTCAGGCAAATGGAATCAACACCTTTTTCATCGCAGTGCAACCATGGTAGACCAACCTTTATAGAGTTAAAGCTTGCTGATGTTGAAAAACTATTTGGGCGGAGTTAGTTTTATGTCATTTGGGCATGTTTTTTTATTTTTTTTAATGATTTGTGCGGCTATCGCTTTTTTTGTTACGTTAGTATATCAAATGTTTTATAAAAAAAACTTCCAAAAAGAGACTGAAAAGTTTGAATATGTGTTGCAAACTTTAGCCAAAGTTTCGGACGGGCAGCAACAACTTGCTGGTGGCCTGAAAAATATTTCTGAGACGCAATCTGCTACTCAGGCGGATATGGTTAAACATGTTGAGTCAAGGCTAACTGAGGTTCAAAAATTGGTTTCCGAAAATTTGTTAGGTTCTGCAACAAAGACCGCCAATACCCTTGGTGAATTACAACAAAGATTGGTAACGATTGATGAAGCGCAAAATAATATTGAAAAACTATCAAGTAGCGTCCTAAGCCTGCAAGATATTTTATCCAATAAGCAGGCTCGTGGTGCATTTGGAGAAATACAATTAAATGATATTGTCTCAAAATCGCTTGCTCCCGACGCCTACTCTTTCCAACAAACGTTGTCTAATGGGAAAAGGGTTGACTGTTTAATTCATCTTCCGAAACCACCTGGTCCAATGGCAATTGATAGTAAGTTCCCTCTTGAGGCCTATGAAGCGTTGAGAGTTTCTGAGACTCCAGTTGACAAGTTGAGATGTCAAAGAGAATTTAAGGTAGCTGTGAGATCACATATCAAGGCAATCTCTAGTAAGTATATAATAGATGGTGAAACGGCTGATGGAGCCCTAATGTTTATACCGTCCGAGGCTGTTTATGCAGAGTTGCATTCAAATTTTCCAGAAGTGGTTAGGGAAGGTTTTTCTTCCAGAGTTTGGGTTGTTTCTCCAACTACTTGCATGGCGACATTGAATACTATGAGATCCGTGTTAAAAGATGCTAGGATGCGAGAGCAGGCAGGAAAGATTAGAGTAGAACTTAGCACTCTTAAAAAGGATGTGGAGCGGTTAGAAAATAGAGCGGTCAACTTATCTAAACACTTTGAATTGGCTGTGAGGGATGTTGAAGATATAAAGATTTCTGCTAAGAAAGCCTCGCGTCGAGCTACTAAAATAGATGAATTTGAATTTGAAGAAAAAAATGAACAAAACATTCAATTTGATAAAAGTTGAGGAAATTGATTTTTTGTCGATATTTATTAACTCCAAATATAGACGATAAGAAATAAGTTGGCGGAGTGAAAATATTTTAAAATTGGTAAGTTGATGGAGGGAACAAAAATATGAAATGGCTTTGGATGATTACAATGCTGGTTTTGCTTTCGAATTGTGGAACTTTTGGGGGTGCAGTGCGAGGCCTTGGATCAGATCTTGATGTAGTAGGAAGCTACATAACAGATTTTTAAAATTAATTAATTTTTTTG
>JAQWUC010000044.1 GCA_029242355.1 Paracoccaceae bacterium
AGTTCCCAAGGCTCCACCCAAAGCTAACGAGCCTGTATCACCCATGAAAATGGCCGCAGGAGGTGCATTGTACCATAAGAACCCGAGCCCACCTCCTATAAGAGCAGAAACAATTATCAAAATTTCACCCGTACCAGAAACATAATGAACATCTAAATAATCAGAAAAATCCACTCTACCAACCGCGTAAGCGATTATCCCAAGAGCCCCACCTGCTATCATTACTGGCATTACAGCAAGACCATCTAGACCATCAGTCAAATTCACTGCATTCGCAGAACCCACGATAACTAACATTGCAAAAGGTAAAAAAAACCAACCAAGATTAAATAAAGCACCTTTAAAAACTGGGAAAGCTACAAAACCTGAAAGATTGTCCGAATGAACGCTCATCGTCAATCCTGCTGCCACTAAAGATATTAATAATCCAAAAGATATACGAATTGACTTAGACAGCCCTTTTGAATCCTGATTGATTACCTTTTTATAATCATCTAAGAACCCGATAGATCCGAATCCAATAGTCACAAGAAGGATTACCCAAACATAAATATTATCTAACCGGGCCCATAAAATGGAACCCGTTAGCATTGCCCCTAAAATCAAAACACCGCCCATTGTTGGTGTCCCAGCTTTTAAAACCAGGTGATGCTCTGGGCCATCTGCTCTTATTGGTTGTCCATTTTTTTGCTTCCGTCGAAGAAAATTTATAAGTGGTTGACCAAAAATAAATCCAAAACAAAGAGCCGTGAAAAATGCTCCCCCTGCCCTAAAAGTGATATAGCGGAAAAGATTAAATATATCTCCACCATCGCTAAAAATATTCATAAAATATAGCATTTCTTAACTACCTTTTTTAGCTACTCGCTCCCATAGCTAATAATTCTTTTAACAAGCAATTTAAACCAACTCCATTTGATGCTTTAAGCATTATAATATCGCGATCCTTGACTAAACCTGTTACAATACCTTCAAAATCTCTAACGGCTTTAGCCCATTTTCCCTTCTTACTATATGGCAACTTTTCATAAAAAAATTTCATATGAGGACCAATACAGTGTATTATATCGATATTCTCTAACTTCAATTTATCGACTAACTCAGCATGTTTTTTGTTTGCATTATAACCGAGCTCTAACATATCTCCTAATATTGCAATCCGTCTAACTCGGCAATATCTTTTTGTATCATTATTTTCAGCCGAAAAATTTGCGAGTACATTCACTGCAGCGGTCAGGGATGCGGGGTTGGCATTATACGTTTCATCAATAATTGTGAAACTCCGCGCCACATAATTCATGTTGCATTGAATATTTGTTACTAAACCTCGACCAGAGGCGGGAAACCAATTCGACAATCCGAAAATTCCTTGCGTTACATCTATTTCAAGCGCCTCTAAAATACAAATTATGCCAAGAGCATTTTTTGCATGATGAGCGCCAGTAGTGTTAACCTTAAAAAAAAACTCCATCCCATTCTGGAGAGTCGCAGTCGCGCAGGTTTTATTATTTTTAATTACTGTCTTTGTTAGCTTATAAGTTGAATATCTATTTGTGCCAAATGAAATTGTTCTTACTCCAAATGCCTTAAGGTGCCTTGATAAAGTTGAGTATTTTTCCGAATCTCGTGAAACTATGCAATAACCATCTTTAGAAAGGCCTGTACAAATATCTGATTTCTCCTTTGCAATTTCATCAACGTTTTTAAAGGACGCCAAATGCGCTTCAGAGACATCAGTTATCAGGGCAATATTTGGCCGAACCAATTTAGATAATGGAGCTATCTCTTTCTTATCACTCATACCAATCTCAACTATGATAAAATCGCTATCTGGTGGTGTCCGTGCAAGTGTTAAAGGAACTCCTATGTGGTTATTGAAACTTTTCTCAGCCTTACTTATTTTCCCAAAATTGGACAAAATAGTTGCAAGCATATCTTTACTACTAGTTTTACCAACCGAACCAGTAATAGCAATAACAGTTCCTTTACAACGCTTCCTTGCAAATAACGCTAGAGAGCGCAAAGCCAATTTTACATCATCAACAATAAGTAACGGTTTACTAAGACATATATTTTTAGGTACATAGGACACCAAAGCAGCAGAAGCTCCTTTCTTGAATGCCTGAACTACAAAATCATGACCATCACGACTGTCAATCATTGCAACGAAGATATCTCCTTTATTTAGAGTTCGAGTATCTATTGAAACACCAGAAGCAACCCAATCACAGGTATTTTGACCTCCAGTGGCCTCAACAGCGTCACTACTATTCCAAAGAAAGTGACTCATACTCTCTCTCCCTTCAAAATACGAAGGGAAGTACTAGCAAATTCTCTGTCATCAAAAGGTAAAATATCATCTCCCATTACCTGTCCTGTTTCATGGCCTTTACCAGCAATCAATAACACATCTCCTTCTCGCATTTTATCTATAGCAGTTAAGATTGCTTCTGCGCGATCTGGAATTTCTACGGCTTCTGGACAAGCTAATAAAATTGCTTTTCTTATTTTCTCAGGTTCTTCATTTCGAGGATTGTCATCCGTGACAAAAATATCATCAGCGTGCGTCTGGGCGATTTGTCCCATCAAAGGTCGCTTGCCAAAATCTCTTTCACCACCGGCTCCAAAAACTAACATAAGCCTACCAATCGTATGTGGTCTAAGCGCTTGCAAGGCACTCCTAAGGGCATCAGGCGTGTGAGCATAGTCAACAAAAACTTTTGTAAGGGGCTCCTTTGTTCCCACTAATTCCATCCGTCCTGGAACAGGTTTCAACTTTGGTAAAAAACTAAAAACTTCATCGCAAGGAGCCCCTAAAGCAATTGTTAATGCCGCAGAAATTAATATATTTGTAGCCTGAAAATCTCCAATTAAGGGTAAATATATTATCCGTGTAATACCAAGATAAGAAAGTTTCAAAGTTTGACCATCCAAATCGTAGCGATGATCACATATTTTTAAATCAGCTGACGAATGGACTCCAATTGTTAGGACTTTATGACCTTTACTCTCCGAAACGAGCTTTACTACTTTAGCGTATGGATCATCAATGTTTAAGACAACTATGTTACCTGAAGATAATACACGATCAAAAAGTAAACACTTTGAGGCAAAGTATTCATCTTGATCAATGTGGTAATCCAGATGATCTCGACTTAAGTTAGTGAAAGCTGCAGCTTTTAAATTTACTCCATCAAGCCTAAACTGATCTAAACCATGTGATGAAGCCTCCATTGAAACATACTCGACTTGGTTTTGGCCAAGCCTTCTCAGTATTTTATGCAGACTAATTGGATCAGGTGTCGTATTTTTGAGATCGAAACATGAGTCTCCTTGGACTCCCAAAGTTCCAATGCTTGCGGCACGATGACCAAATAATTGCCAGATTTGTTGAACAAAGTAGCAAACCGAGGTCTTACCATTAGTGCCTGTAACAGCTATTAACGTTTTTGGTTGAATTCCATTCCACCTTACCGCGTACTCAGCCATTTTTTTTCTTACATTCAATACAATCATAACAGGCAATTCGGTATTTTTCTGCCGAATAATCTTGGCACCCTCCGCATCAGTAATTACAAAGATTGATCCTCTATCAATAGCGTCGATTGCAAACTTCGCTCCATGATTTAAGTGCCCGTTTACTGCAAAAAAAATGTACCCAGGTCGAACATTTTTTGAATCATTAGAGATACCATAAATATATGGATCTATATCTTTCCACACACCTTGGCACTCAAAATCCTGACTTTCAAGTTCGGATAGTTTTTTTCGTTGATTTAAATCATCCAAAAGTAAAATCTCTAACTTTCAATTTCCAACCTCTACTAAGGAAGCTCCAACATTTATATTGTCAACCATGATGTTGGGTTCAATGCCAAGAATAGGAGCAATACGTTTTATAATCTCAGTCGCAACCGGCACAGCTGTCCAACCTGCTGTGCGCATTGGTTTATCGATACTCCAATCCTCGGGTTCATCGAGAGTTACGACCAATACATATCGAGGCTGTTCCATTGGAAATGTGGCCACAAATGTAGTAATAACCTTATCATCATGGTATCCAGCTTTTTTGTGATGTACCTTGTCAGCGGTGCCTGTTTTTCCACCAATTGAATAATCATTTAGGGAAGCATTACGAGCAGTTCCAAATTGTACCACTTTTTTTAGAATATCTTGAAGTATTATTGAAGTTTCGCGTGAGATGATATTTCTAGGGTTAGCATTTTTGTTAGAATTTTTAATAAGTGTTGGCAAAATTTTCTTTCCGCCATTAACTATCGCACTATAAGCTACGGCTAAATGAAGCGGAGAGACAGATATGCCGTGACCATAGGAAATAGTTGCAGTGCTGAGCTTGGACCACTTTTTTGGAATTTGGGGTTTTGCCCGAGAAGCTTCAGGCAATTCGATGCCAGTTAAATCTAATAAACCAAACTTCTTAAGGAATTTGCGCTGTCGATCAGCGCCAACCTTCGCTGCCAATCGCGCTGTGCCTATGTTAGACGACTTAACCATGATATCTTCCACGCTCAACTCTTCCCCTAAAAAGTGATGATCTTTAATCTTATATTTTCCGAAATATATTGGTCCTTTGATATCCAACACCGTGTTCGGAGACACAATTCCCTCATCGATTACCTGTGCGGCTGTAAAAATCTTAAATGTTGACCCTAATTCGTAAATTCCTTGTGCAGCTCTATTGAATAATGGACTGAGCGAAGGGTCGCCATGTGTTGGCAAAGATGGTCGGTCGTTTGGATCAAAGTCAGGTAACGATACCAAAGAAATTATTTGCCCATTATGGACATCCATCAAAATAGCTGATCCCCCTCGGGCATTCATTATTTTGATACCACCTCCTAGAACTTTTTCAATTATACCTTGACTGGTTACATCAATTGTTAAAGTTAAATCCTCATGTTCAAAATCCACTAAATGATTATTAAATGACAATTCAACTCCAGCCTGACCTATTAATTCAGCGGAGCGAACACCTTCACGGCCAAAAGTCGTCCCTCCTAGAACATGTGCAGCAAATCTACCATTTGGGTAAAGTCGAATTTCTCTTGGCCCAAAATATATCCCTGGTTCTCCTAAGTTTTTAACTTGCTCCCTTTCTTCAGGCGAGAGACTTTTTTTAATCCAAACAAATTTTCTTCCATCCGAAAATTTTTTAACCAGATTATCTCTATTCAACGATGGGAAAATATTCGATAATGATCTTGCTACGTGTTGCCTGTTTATTAATTCAAAGGGGTGAACGTATAGCGAAAATGTCTTTATATTTGTAGCTAAAACTATTCCATTGCGATCGGTAATTTTATTCCTACTATTATCTAAAATGTTTTCGTTAGTCGACTTTGCCAAATGAGTTGGAACATAAGAAGCCAACAAAGACATCTTGATTCCAATCAAAGAAAACGCAAGAACAAACATGCATATCAACAAGAGAATTCTTTGTTTCGCTCTATTTTTTTCTAGAATTATTTTTTTTGTAAGGCGCTTAACTTTTTCTTCTGACTCGATAATATCGGGATCTATACCCTTTTCTCTAGCCGCAAGTATTCTTATCAAAGGTCTTAGAGGACTTCTAATCATCTACGATCTCCATCTTTTACCTTTGCCTTATCTAAAATATTTTTATCATCGAACTGATTTAATTCCCTGGGCACTTTAATTTTTATTGCATCAACTTCGGCAAAATTTTCGGATGACATTGGCATCAACAGTAAATGAGAAAAAAAATGCTCTGCTAGTGAACTTAATCGCTCAGGACGATTTAAATAAGCCCACTCACCTTCAAGCATAATTAACTTGTCTTCTTGTTTCGCTATTTCAACTTGAAGCGCTTTTAAATTTCTTACAACATCTCTGGTCTCATAATTTACTCGATAGGCCCACGCTGCAGAAAATGCCAAGCAACCGAGGAGCACAATGTAAACAAAGTATCTCACAATTGTAACCCAGTGGCGAATTGAACTTGTGGAAATTCAATTTTTGATATTTTCTTTTGATTGTTTTTTGAGGGAATCTTAACAGCTAATCGAAGTTTTGCTGACCTTGCTCGAGGGTTTGCTGAGATTTCTTCAATACTGGGTTTTATAACTTTCTTAAATAGTTCTCTAAAGCTTGGCGAACTCACCTCGGCGTCTGGAAGATATCGACTTTGCCCTGAATTCTGTCTACTTCTGGATTTTATAAATTGCTTGACTAACCTATCTTCTAATGAATGAAAGCTAACAACTGCGAGCATAGAACCTTCATCAAGAACCCGTTCCGCTGCAAGTAAACCTAAATTTAACTCCATTAATTCATCATTAACTGCGATCCTTAAAGCTTGGAAGGTAAGGGTCGAAGGATTCAAGTTATTTTTGCTTTTAAAATTGGATCTTCTAACCGTACTATTTATAACACGAGAGAGGTGCTCAGTGGTTAATATTTTCTGCTTAGTTCTTTCTCTTACGATGGCTCGAGCAATAATACGTGCTGACCGATCTTCTCCGTAGTAATAAATTATATTAGCCAACTCTTCTTCACTTGCATTATTTACAATATCAGAGGCTGTAAAGCCTTTTTGCGACATTCGCATATCGAGTGGACCATCTTGCTGAAAAGAAAAACCTCGATCAGATTCATCAATTTGCATAGATGACACACCAATATCAAAAACAACTCCCGAAATTTTTTTTAACCCAAACTGAGTCAATATACTTTCGAGTGATGAGAACTTAGCTTCACACAATTCTAGTTTTGAACCATAGCGCGCCTTTAGTGCATTGGCTTGGAGTGAAACATTTGGATCCCTATCAATTCCGATTACTTGTCTTGCTCCAGCCTGCAACAATGCCTTGCTGTAACCACCTGCACCAAAAGTACAATCCACCCAAACTCCAGTGATTAGCGGTAATTTTTCTATTAAAGATTTGATGAGGACAGGTTGATGCGATTGAATATCAACTTGATTAATAATCATCATGCATCCAAAGAATGCTTTGACTGCAACAAATTAAAAGGATTGTCTTTTTCATCATATAGATTGAATTCATACTCAATTTGTTCCATATCTCGACGATAAGCATTTGGCTCCCAAACTTGAAATTTATCACCCATCCCGATAAAAATGGCTTCTGATTCAATTTCAATTCGTTGTCTCAACTTCAATGATAGAACAAGTCTCCCATTATCATCAATTTGAGCATAAGAACTCTGAGCATTAAGCATCCTCTCTAAAATTTCACGATCCCGTGAATAACGTGGAAGTCTGGAGACCAAATCATCTACTTCATTAATAGACGAAATTGAATAACCCTCGAGGCATTTCTTACTTTTTTGATTATGCACTAGTACACACGATGGGTTTAATCCTGACTTGAAATCTGGATCACCTTCTTCAAGAACCCTCCTGAATTGCGCAGGGATTGACACCCGACCTTTAACATCAACTTTGTGTAAAGATTCTCCTCTAAATCGTCTCATAAACAAAATCTTTCGTCACGCGTAGAAACCAAAAAACTAACCATACAAATTAATACGGCGAATTGGATAAATTCAGCCCAATTCGCCGATCTTTACTCAGAAACCATTCGACGCACTTAACTGCTCACTAACATCGAACTCAGTTCTTACTAGCAATAATCAGTTCCCGTATGAAACCTGCTTCGATTGGGCTATTACCCTTATTCGAACTTCCTGACACTGCACTATATGGTGTATCATGGAATTTTATGGAAATCAATGGGATAAAAGTCTTTTTTTAAAGTTTTTTATCCCACTACTTTTTTCCATATGTTGCAGCCAAATCTGATTTGACGCCAATATTTTCAATTTAAGGGCAAATACTTTGATTTAATGGTTAAATTTTTATTTTCTAAACTTAAAACGGATGGCCTATAAGCCGGATTTTGTATGACATCACTATCACGGTGACTATTCATCTAGGCTTATCGTTACCGATAAGCTCAAGCAATCTACCCGAACTGCTGAAGTGGAGTACCTTGGAAAATCCACGCAGTTCCTATTTGATTTTGCTCCTGACGGGGCTTGCCATGCCTAATGTATTGCTACATTAGCGGTAAGCTCTTACCTTACCTTTTCACCCTTACTCGTTAAATTGAGCGGTTTTTTTTCTGTGGCGCTTTCCCTCAAGTTACCCTGGCCGGGAATTACCCGGCGTCATTTCTCCTTGGAGTCCGGACTTTCCTCGTAATTAAACGCAGTCACCCAGCCATCCGCCTTTTTAGTATAAATAAAATTATCTTTTTGGTCAATTGATTTACCTCATAACACTAATTACTTTTTTAATAATTCACCTAAGTTTAACAACTTGTGAACCACCGTAATGGGGACTTCTTCTATTTCACCCTTCGGTAAAAAGCCAAGTTCAAATTCACCAAAACTAATTCGAATCAATCGATTGACTTTCATATTTATTTTGTCAAAACCTCTTCTTATCTCTCTATTACGCCCCTCTGTTAAAACAACATTGTACCAAACATTAGTTCCTTTTATCCTATCTAAAGTTACCTCCATCGCTCTAAACTTTTCACCATCTATAAGTATCCCTGCTCTTAGCTTATCCAACGACGACTCGTTATGAATGCCATTTGCCCTCACTCTATATTTTCTTACAAAACCAGCTGAGGGTAATTCTAAATTTCGTTTCAGTGTGCCATCGTTCGTTAACAGAATTAACCCCTCAGATGTTATGTCCAATCTACCAATTGACATCAACCTCGGCAAACCAAGCGGAAGTTTATCGTAAATAGTGGTTCGACCTTTTTCGTCAGAATTAGTCGTAACTAAACCTACAGGTTTATGGTATCGCCACAAGCGGGTATCATCTGGAGCATTTACTGGTTTGCCATTCACCGCAATTTTATCACTAGGCGCAACTTTAAAAGAAGGATCTGTTATTGTAAGTCCATTCACACTAATAGATCCATTAAAGATTAACTTTTCTGCTTGTCTTCTTGACGCAATCCCAGCCCGTGAAAGAATTTTTGCAATTCGCTGCATTGTATCTAATTTACCTCTTGTATTGTTATGTGCTAACTTACTTAGGTCACTAATTCCATCGAGTTTGTATTTGAAAGTTTAAATGTTCAAGTCCTTTATGAAGATAGCTATACAACAGGCAAACTATGCCAAAGAAAAGGGAGAGGTTCCAATCGGCGCCGTTATAATTGACGCAAAAAAAGAAATTATTGCTCTTGGCAGGAATATGACAAAAAGCCTAAAAGATCCAACCGCCCACGCTGAAATCATCGCAATAAGACGAGCTTGCAATAATCTAAATTCTGAACGGCTAAATGGTTGTTCAATTTATGTTACTCTGGAACCCTGTCCAATGTGCGCGTCAGCAATTGGAGCAACTCATTTAAAAAATCTTTTTTATGGCGCGTCTGATCCTAAATCTGGGGGTGTAGAAAGAGGTCCAAGAATATTTTCTCATAACCAAGCACATTTCAAAACTGAAATTTTTAATGGTTTTTATGAAGAAGAAATCAGTAAGCTCATGAAAGACTTTTTTTTGTCATTACGGAGCTAAAAATTTAAGCAAAATTTGTTATAAACGAGTAGATCGGCTTCATATCTATTTAAATTAATCCTTTGAAGACTATCTTATATTAATCCCTTGCAGTGAAGCAACCGCGCATATAAAATGACAAGGGAATTTTAAAAAATAGCAGGAGAAAAAATGGTTATAGATACCGATACGGTAAAGCGCGTTGCTAATCTAGCACGAATTGATGTAACCGAAAAAGAATTAATTCCATTATCAAAAGAGTTATCTACAATTTTACAATTTATGCAACGATTAAGTGACGTAGATGTAAAAGATGTTGAACCTTTAACATCCGTGACCCCAATGGACTTAAATCTCAGAGAAGATATTGTAAACGATGGAGAAAAACCAAAACAAATTTTAATGAACGCACCAAGCCAAAGCGAAGGGTTTTTTGCCGTTCCTAAAGTGATTGAGTAGAGAATGGGTGAGTTATCAAAACTAAGTATAGCGGCAGCGCGAGACGGATTAAACAAAGGAAATTTTAGCGCAATCGAGTTAACCAAAGATTGTTTGCTTGAATCGACAAAATCTAATCAGCTCAATGCCTTTTGCATAATCACTGATGAACTAGCAGAACGACAAGCCACAATTGCTGACCAAAATATCGCTAAAAAAATCAACGGAAATCTAACTGGAATCCCATTAGGGATAAAAGATATATTTTGCACAAAAGGTGTAAAAACCCAGGCCGCATCGAAAATACTCACTGGTTTTACTCCACCTTATGAGAGTACCATAACCCAAAAGCTTTGGAACTCCGGCGCCGTAATGATCGGCAAATTAAATATGGATGAATTTGCTATGGGTTCATCTAATGAAACTTCGGTTTACGGTTCTTGTATAAACCCATGGAAAGCTCAAAATAATCAGAAAAACCTAACGCCTGGCGGGTCTTCTGGTGGATCAGGCGCCGCAGTAGCAGCAAATCTATGTTTAGCAGCTACTGGAACTGATACAGGCGGATCAATACGACAACCAGCAGCATTTACCGGAATAGTGGGATTAAAACCAACCTACGGAAGATGTTCTCGGTGGGGTATAATCGCATTTGCATCTTCGCTAGATCAAGCAGGGCCAATGACGAAAACCGTTAGAGATTCTGCTATTTTACTTGGTGAGATGTCTGGTTTTGATTCAAAAGATAGTACTTCTGTGCAAAAAGAAGTGCCTAATTTTGAAAGTTATTTAGATAAAAATATCAAAGGAAAAAAAATAGGGATTCCAAGAGAATATAGAGTGGATGGAATGCCTGAAGAAATTGAAGCTTTATGGATAGAAGGGGCAGAAAAATTGAAATCAGCAGGAGCGCAAATTGTTGATATATCACTTCCTCATACCCAATATGCACTACCTACTTACTACGTAATTGCTCCAGCTGAAGCCTCGTCAAATTTAGCTCGTTATGATGGTGTGCGATTTGGAGAAAGAGCATCTACTGATAACGGTGAGGGTATTGACGAAATGTACAAAAAAACAAGACAAAATGGATTCGGCGCAGAAGTTAAGCGTAGAATAATGATCGGTACATATGCCCTGTCAGCTGGGTTTTACGATGCATATTACATTCGTGCCCAAAAAGTGAGAAAATTGATCCAAAATGATTTCGTTGAAGTATTTCAAAAAGGCGTCGATGTTATACTCACGCCAACTACTCCATCAGCTGCATTTCAACTTAAGGATGGTAAAAAGAAAAATCCACTCGATATGTACCTAAACGATGTATTTACCGTCACTGCTAATTTAGCTGGCTTACCGGCAATAAGCGTACCTACAGGAAAAGACAAAGTAGGACTGCCACTAGGCCTCCAACTTATAGGTAAACCCTGGGGTGAAGGTGATCTTTTGAGAATTGCGGATGTACTAGAAAAAGAAAGCCTTTTTGAAAGAAATATTAACAAGTGGTGGTGAATACATATGGAAAAGAATGTTTCTAAATTTTTTCGATATTTTTGCTTTCTTACCTTATTAATATCATGTCAAAATATGCAATCCGTTAACGAAAATAATGAAAAGAGCACCCTTTCCTCCGACAATGGGCAATTAGATCTGTCGTTGTCAACCTTAGAACAACAAAATATTGAAAAAGCCGAAGCAGAAAAATTGTTACTTGAAGCAAAAAAGAAAAGAACTGTAGTAGAACCTAACCAAACTGACGATCTTGATCAAAAATCAGAAGTCAACATAGCCCTTTATGCAAGACAAAACTTGAATGCTGTTGGGAACAAAATCTTTAACAGGATACAAACTAAAAAAAATAACTCAGACCCTTGCCTCCGTTTTCTATCTGCAGATGATGCACAGAGGTTCTTTTTAGAAAAAAACGGTCCAGATAGCGACTTTTGGAATTTGGATCCTGATGGTGATGGCTTCGCCTGTAAGTGGAACCCAGAGCAATATAGAAAACTCAATACCAATTGAAGTAATCAATCCAAGGTTCAGGACCAGATTTTATGATAATTTACAAAATTCTTAAAAAGGCTGAATTCTATGAACTTGAAAAAAATGGAGAAAGTGACGGATCACCTTTAGATAAACTTGATGGTTTTATCCACTTCTCAACCAAAGAGCAATTATCCGAGACTTTAACGAAACATTTCTATCAGAAAAGCAATTTAATCTTAATGGCCATTGACTCTGATAAAATCTTACAACATTTGAAATGGGAGAAATCACGTAATAATAAACTTTTTCCTCATCTTTATTCTAATCTTAAATTTGATGATGCTCTTTGGTTTGCTCCTGTAGAATTTGTTAAAAATCGGCACATAATTCCCCCAGGAATCTAGGAAAATGATACATGTTTGAAAAAATGGGCCTGAGATTGCTTCAAAAGATAAATGCAGAGTCTGCACATGAACTTGCATTACTTTACCTAAGGGTTAAACCGTTCTCTAATAACAAAATTCCATTATACCCAAGACTTAAAACACGAATAGCCGGAATAAACTTGCCGAACCCTTTGGGACTTGCTGCTGGGTTTGATAAAAATGCTGTTGCTATAAGAACTCTTTCACAACTCGGTTTTGGTTTTACTGAAGTAGGAGCAGTAACACCAAGACCTCAGCCTGGAAACCAAAAGCCACGTGTTTTTAGGTTAGAAAATGAAAAAGCAATTATTAATCAGTATGGATTTAACAACGCCGGAATGGAAAAAGTAAATAACCGTTTGCAACAATTTGGAAAAAGATCAGTCGTAGGATTAAACATTGGTGCAAACAAAAACAGTCTAAATATGGGAAATGATTTTGTTAAAGTACTAACTTGTTGTGCAAAAAATATTCATTTTGCCACCATTAATATATCTTCCCCAAATACAAAAAAGATACGAGATTTCCAAAAAGGAGAAAAGCTGCAAGATCTTCTAGCTTTAATAGTAGAATCTAACAAAGCCCTCTCAACTCCCCTTCCAATATTTATAAAAATATCACCAGACCTAGAATATAACCAGCTCGAAGAAATAGTGACAACAGTTGAAAGATATAAACTAGCAGGCATTATAGCTACGAACACATCTACAGACTATAAAATTTTAAAAATCAAAAACAATTTCTCCATGGGCGGAGTATCTGGAGAACCGCTATTTGCTAAGTCTACTAAAATTCTTGCGCAACTCTCAATTATCAGTGAAGGGAAAATTCCACTAATTGGGGTTGGGGGCATAAGCTCTGGTAATGATGCATTCGAAAAGATTTGTGCTGGAGCCACTGCTGTTCAATTATATTCTGCTTTAGCATTCTCTGGCCCAGAACTCTTGCATTCAATATTAAGAGACTTAAATACCCTCTTGCAAAACTATGGTTTTAGTCACATCTCCGAAGCAATCGGGATCAAAAAATATAAATATGTTTAACTTTTATCACTTTTTAAAGAAAAAATCCTAACTAACCCTCTTTTAAGTCTTTCTATTTTATTAATTATCATTAGCCCTGAAAATAATAATAACGTAAGCAAAGACTGATCTGCACACCACAGATGCAGCCGATCCACCACCAAATTTTAAGAGAAAGAAGCATAAAGGTTTAAACTTACCTAAATCAAGAAAGCTTAGTGTTACACTTCAAGATTTATCTTGTATTTAACCGATTCCGTTACATCACTGTTTACGTTTACGTTAACTTTTCTCTTGAAAAACTAAAATAGAACTTATTTAATGAGGGTCATCCTTGCAAGTGTTGTGAATAACGAGATAAGATCATGCATACATACCAAACTCTTATTAAAAAATGAACCAAGAACAACATTACACGGTCACATTAACAATATCAGAAATGTGTGAAAAGTTTGGTGTAACCGCTAGAACATTACGGTTTTATGAGTCAAAAGAATTATTATTTCCCTTGAGAGCAAGTCAAAAGCGCTTTTTCACAAGGCGCGATCAAGCTCGACTCAAGTTAATTCTTCAAGGAAAGAGATTTGGATTTTCATTAGAAGAAATACGTCAGCTATTAAATCTTTATGATATTGGGGATCAGCAAACAACTCAAATAGCTAAAACTTATGAGTTAGCAGAACAAAGATTAGAAATCATGGAGAGTCAACGTGACGAGCTTAGTTCAGCGATTATCGACTTAAAAGATATGTTAAGAGCGGGCTCCAAAGAGTTACTGATAAGAGGCGTAAAGGTTTAAACTTATTGAAATCAAGAAAGGCCAGTCAGCACTTCGACATTTATATTGCATATAACCTATTACGTTACGTCATCCTTTACGTTTACGTTAACTTTTCTCTTGATAAACTAAAATAGAACTTATTTAAATAAAGATACTCTCACAAGTGTTGAAAACAACGAGACAAGCGCATGCATACATACCAACCTCCTGTCAAAGACTTCATGTTTATTCTTTACGATCTATTTCAAATTAACGAAAAGCATAGCGATATCTTTGCTGATTATTCAAAAGACATGGTGGAACCAATATTAATCGAAGCAGGCAGACTCGCTTCTGAAGTTATTTTGCCGACTAACAAAGCTGGAGACATAGAAGGATGTACACTTGAGTCTGGCAAGGTCAAGACACCAAATTCATTCAAAGAAGCCTTCAATAAAATTGCTTCGGGCGAGTGGCCATCGTTAAATTGCGATCCAGAATTTGGTGGACAAGGAATACCCCTAACAATTGCAACTGCTGTTGGTGAATTCTTTGGATCTGCAAATGTCGCACTCTATATTTACCACGTCCTGTCTCACGGAGTTTATTCAACTATAAAAGCTCATGGGACAAGCAAGCAAAAAAGTACCTTTCTTCCTAACCTTGTCAAAAGTAAATGGACAGGCACGATGAACTTAACCGAGCCACAGTGTGGTACTGATCTCGCTATGATAAAAACTAGAGCGGTTCCATCCATAAATGATAGTTATAAAATATCAGGTCAAAAAATTTATATTTCTGCTGGCGACCATGACTTGGCAGAAAACATTATTCATCTAGTTCTAGCAAAAATCCCTGGTAGTCCTGATGGAGTAAAAGGCATTTCTCTCTTTATAGTTCCAAAGTTTATAGTTAGCCCTAACGGTGAAATCCTTAATCCAAATAACGTCTCCGTTGGTAAAGTTGAGCGCAAGATGGGAATACATGGAAACGCTACGTGCGTAATGAACTACGATGAAGCCACTGGTTATCTTCTTGGTTTGGAGAATAAAGGTCTTAGTTGTATGTTCACAATGATGAATGAAGCAAGACACGCTGTAGGCATGCAAGGTCTCTCACAAGCTGAGATAGCTTATCAATACGCAAATCAGCACGCCAAAGACCGCGTTCAGGGGAAACCTATTGTACTTACCGACCGTGATACAAAAAGAAATAATGATACGCAAACTTCAGATACTATTATTTGTCATCCTGATATTCGGAGAATGCTCCTAGAACAAAAGTCTTTCATTGAAGGAGCACGAGCTTTTGCAATATGGTCTTCTCTACTTATTGATAAAGGTAATTATTCGAACGACGAAGATGCAAAAGGTTTGGTTTCTCTCCTAATCCCAATTTTTAAGGCTTTTCTTTCTGACAAAGGATTTGAATCTACCGTTATCGCCCAACAAGTCTTGGGAGGACAAGGCTATGTGGAAGATTCAGAAATGAGCCAATTTGTAAGAGATGCCAGAATCGCTATGATTTACGAAGGAACCAATGGAATTCAAGCAATAGATTTAATTGGAAGAAAACTAACTGCATCAGGCGGAAAATATGTAGTAAACTTTATCAGGGAGGTTAAAAGCTTTATTAACAACAGTTCAAATGATGAAATTTTTAAAACTGACTTTGTCACTCCTCTAAACAGTGCTCTTGACGATTTAGAAAAATCCCTTGATTATTTATCAAAATATGGACTTGCAGACCCTAATAACGCGCTTTCCGGAGCGTCAGATTTTCTACACTTATTCGGTCACGTAATCTTAGGTTATTTATGGTCGCAAATTGGTAAAAAGTCTTTAACTAGAATAAATGAAAATCGTGATGTTGATTTTTACCAAGCAAAATTTGAAACAGGAAAGTTTTACATGAAACGGTCTCTTCCAGAAACCAAACTAAGGTTGGCTCGCGTATTGTCTGGCAAGGATTCAGTGATGAATATCAATCAGGATCGCTTTTAATAATAAGGTAACAAAAATGACAGAAGCATATATATATGATACGATTCGAAGTCCCCGGGGGAAAGGAAGATCAAACGGTTCATTGCACGAAATATCATCTGTCAAGCTATCCGCGATTATGCTGAACGCGTTAGAAACTCGCAATGAGCTAGATACATCACTAGTTGAAGATGTTATCTGGGGGAATGTCACGCAAATAGGTGAGCAAGGAGGCTGTCTGGCACGATCGGCTGTTCTCCTTAGTGACTATGATCAGTGTGTAGCTGGGCTCTCAATAAATCGATTTTGCGCAAGTGGACTCGAGGCTGTTAACTTAGCAGCTAATCAAATAAAAGCAAACGCTGGGAACGGTTACGTGGCAGGTGGAGTTGAAATGATGAGCCGGGTGCCAATGGGATCAGATGGAGCAGCAATTGCAGTTGATCCTGAACTAAACATGAAATCTTATTTTGTACCTCAGGGTATCGCAGCTGATATAATCGCCACAGAGTATGGTTTTTCTAGAACTAAGGTCGATTCATATGCCATTGAAAGTCAACGGAGAGCATCAATCGCATGGTCTGAAAAGCGATTTCAGAAATCAATTATACCAATTGAAGACGCAAGTGGTTTATCAATATTAGATAAAGATGAGCACATACGACCCAATACTACACTCAAAGATTTGGCAAATTTAAAAGCTAGTTTTAAAGAGATGGGTGAAATTATGCCTGGCTTTGATAACGTAGCTAAATTAAAATACCCACACCTTGAAACGATCAA
>JAQWUC010000045.1 GCA_029242355.1 Paracoccaceae bacterium
TGGGAAAGCTACGACAGACCACGCCAATGAAGTTTTGACAATGGCCCTTGATCTTGGTGTTAACCATATTGATACTTCCAACATCTATGGAATGGGTGTTTCAGAAGAAAGAATAGGAGAGTTTTTAAAAAAGAATCCGTCAGCCGTTAATTTTTTTAAAATAGCAACAAAGGGCGGTATTGAGCGCACGTCCTCAGGAGGCAATCGATTTAATAATTCTCGAGAGCATCTAACAAAAGCGCTTGATGACTCGTTAAGGCGACTTGGTGTTGACTCTGTTGAATTATACTACGTGCACAGACGAGAGCATAATAAGGCAATCGAAGGAGTGACTGAAACATTATCCAACTTCGTAAAACAAGGTAAGGTTAGGCAAATAGGATATTCTGAGATCTCACCAAATTCTTTGATCGATGCCAATGAAATTCACCCAATTGCCGCCATACAATCTGAGTATTCATTGTCAACCCGTTACCCCGAACTGGGATTATTACAACGGTCAAAATCTTTAGATACCGCCCTGGTAGCTTTTAGTCCAGTTGGTCGCTCACTTTTAACGGATCAGCCTCATAGTGCTGAAAAAGTCCAAAGCATGCCTTTTTTGAAAGAAAACCCAAGATTTTTAAGCCCTAATATTGAAAAAAATATTGCGGCTGCGCAAAAATTCCGTGAGCTAGCATCTGATTTAGGTGTAACCGCCGCTGGTCTTGCGTTGGCATGGCTCCTTAATAAGGATACCCACATCTTACCAATACCCGGTACGCGATCCGCAGATCGTTTGAAAACAATGGTTGAAGGTTCAAAATTGATTCTTTCTAGCGAGCAGTTAAGTGCGATTGAGAATGCTTTGCCGGTAGGTTGGGCTTTTGGGGACAGATATTCTGTAAATCAATGGATAGGACCAGAGAAATACTCATAGAATGGATGAGATTGTAATTGAATTTAGACTCTTACGATATTGCAAGGCTTGCTTACTTACTCTTAATTCTTCTCTCAGTTGGAGGATGGCTTATAGTATCTATAAAGAAGGACCTTGGCAGAACTGTTCAGATGGCTTTAATCTGGAGCTTAATTTTCCTAGGTTTTTTTGGTGTTTATGGTGTTTGGAACGACATTTCTGATGGTTTTAGAAAGGATCAGAAGTTTGAAAAGATTGCTGATAATGTGTTTCAAATAAAAAAGTCATCAGATGGGCATTTTTATTCAACTGGTATAATAAATAACAATGTTATTGTATTTCTCATTGATACTGGTGCGACGAAAACAATTCTTTCAATGAATGATGCGAAGGCTTCAGGTATAGATGTTTCGCAACTTAATTTTGTAAATCCCATTCGTACTGCTAATGGTATGGGGTATTCCGCAAGTTATAAAGTAGAGAGATTTTCTTGGTTTGAAAGGAATTTTGAGGGCCTAGATATTCAGATAACAAATGGAGACCTTTTTCGTTCATTGTTAGGTATGGATATTATTGATAAATCAGATACATTTTTAATTTCAGGTGATATGCTTCAATTGAGTTTTTAGTTTTATCAGTGTGCGTAAACTTATTTTTTAGAAAGGCTTAATGATGAAAGAATATGTTAAAACGGTGCCAGATTATCCAATACCAGGCATTCAATTTCGCGATATAACACCGTTACTTCAGGATAGTGGACTTTTCTCTAAAGTAGTAGATGAGATGAGTAATCCTTGGGAACATATGGTTGTTGATGCAGTTTTGAGTATCGAGGCTCGCGGGTTCATAATGGCTGGCGCCATCGCTTACAAACTAGGAGCTGCTTTTATTCCATTAAGGAAGCCAGATAAGTTACCTGGGGAAACTTTTAGTGTGTCATTTGAGTTAGAATATGGAAAAACAGAAATGCATATACATAAAGATGCACTAGATCGGCATGAGAGGCTTTTAATTATTGACGATTTGTTAGCGACTGGTGGAACAGCTCTGGCTGCAGTTGATTTAGTCGAGAAGTTTGAAAATAAAATGTTGCTGGGAGCTGGCTTTATAATTGACTTGCCTGCGTTAGGAGGAGCTGAACGTCTCGCTGAAAGGAATATTGCTATCCATACATTAATGGAATTTTGAACTTTTATGTTGATCAAAGGAAAACATTTTTTCTTAGTGTGAATGTTTTTTCTTCGTCCCCGAATTAGAAATATCTTGGTGCTTATTAACTTTGAATTCAATATCTACTTCAAACTCATTATCAAATACCAAAGTCGCCGGTATTAGCTCATTTACAACCAAGGCTCTGGAAATTTCCGTAATCATTATGTGATAGCTTCCTGGTTCCATTACGATGATTCCTTTTGCTGGGATCTCTAATTTCATTAGATGTTCCATTTTAACAACCCCAGTTTCCGATGTGGTCGTCTTGTGAACCATTGTTTTCCCTAAAGTGCTTGATACTGTTAATAAGTTAATGTTTTTGTCACTATGATTTTTTATTATTAAATAGCCAGCCGCTGAGTTGGAAGTTTGAAAAGGCTTATTTATATATGGGTGATTTATTTCAATTTGGTTCTTTTTGAAATCATGCGCTATTACAGCATTAGTAAAAAATATTATTGAAATAACATATAATGGAATAATTAGTTTAAAAATGGATAATAATCGTAACATCCTTTATCGCTTAGCCTTCTTTATGTCTTGGTTTTGGAGCTATCATTTGGCATATTTCCATTGATAAGACAAGCTCACTTTTTTGATTTTTCGCTTCAAAAAGCATTATTATAATTCCAATGCTATTATTAGATTTTGATAACCTTTTTGACTTTATTTCTCTATATAGTGTAATTGTATCTCCAGGTTTGACAGGCTTTGACCAACTGAGTTTTTCAATTCCGGGAGATCCATAACTAGCAGTTTCCAATAAGTAACTGTCGAAGATTATTCGCATCATTTCACAACATGTTTGCCAGCCACTTGATATAATACCACCAAAAATAGATTGTTCAGCTTTTTTTTCGTCGACATGAAATACCTGTGGATCGTATTGGTTAGCAAATGACTTTATAGTGTTTTTCTTAAATGTTTTTGATCCTAGTTTTCTTTTGTTGCCTACATGGAAATCTTCCCAATAATATTTAAATTTCATTTAAAATTTCCCACATCTTTATTTATTGGTTATTTGAGAAGGTACTTTAAATCCTGACAAGTTTAAACTTATCTGAAATTTTGGTTTAAATTCTTTTTAATATTTGAAATCTAGCCCATGGTAATTTATAATACTTTGTCTTTTACAGTAAATATATTCTTAGGAGAGTACTCTTGGATAGTCAAAAAATCGACCGAAAAATCGCAGTGATATTTGCTACTGATGTTGTAGGTTTCAGCACTTCAATGGAGATCGACGAGGATCAAACATTAAAGAATTTTCGGGCGTGCAAAAATATCTTAGAAGATCTTTTTAAAGAACATAGTGGCCGTATTTTTAATACAGCGGGTGATTCAGTCTTAGCTGAATTTTCAAGTGCGGTTTCAGCGGTACTTTGTGCGAGTGAGTTCCAAAAATTAATCCAAGAGCGCAATGCATCGAGTTCTCTTCCTGAGAATGGAAAGATGGAATTTCGAGTTGGATTGAATATGGGAGATGTTATTGTTGAAGGAACAAATCTTTACGGTGATGGTGTCAATGTTGCAGCTCGTTTAGAAGCTCTGGCTCAACCTAATGGTGTATGCTTATCAAAAAGCATTCACGATTTTGTAAACAAAAAAACAGAATTTTTATTTGATGACCTTGGAGAACAGAAAGTAAAAAACACGAATGTTCATGCGTTTGATATTATTATTGACCCAAGCGGAGCAAGACGCAAAAAGAATATAGAGTCTGCCCCCAGTGCACAGGCGGCTGAGGAAGATTCTAGACCTCCAGCTATAGCGGTTCTTCCATTTTTGAATATGAGTGGAGATCCGGAACAAGAGTATTTTGCAGACGGTATTACAGAAGATATTATTTCTAATCTCTCGTTGTGGAAGACATTCCCAGTTATTTCTAGAAATTCTAGCTTTAGCTTCAAAGGGCAATCTTTGAAAGCGTCTGAAATTGCTGAAAAGTTAAATGTAAGATATATTGTTGAGGGTAGTGTTCGAAAAGGGGGCAACAAAGTTCGTATCTCAGCACAGTTGATAGATGCGTCGTCAGATTCAAATTTGTGGTCGAAACGGTGGGATAAATCATTAGATGATATCTTTGAGGTTCAAGATGAAGTTTCCTCAGCGATTGCGGCAATGGTTGCTCCGGTAGTAAAAGGGCAAGAGCAAGTAAAATTAGCGTCCCGAAAAAGTGTAAACATGACGGCTTGGGATTATTATCTTAGGGCTTTAAGCGCGTTTAATAATGATGAGAGCTCTGATACAGTAACTGAGCTTTGTGATAAATCGATTGAATTGCAATCAGATATTTCAGATCCTTACGTCCTTTACTGTCGGGTTCTTGTAAATGATATTCTAAATGGCGATAGTGAAAAGCAAGCAAAACGGGCAGATAATGAGGTTAAGTTACATAAGTTTGCAAAAATTGCTTATGAGTTAGATGGAGAAAATCCCGATGCGGTGATAGTTTACAGTCGCTCTTTTAATATTAAACGAGATTACAATAAAAGAATTGAGTTAGCAAAAAAAGCTATTGAATTAAATCCTAATCATGCTGGAGCTAATTTTGATTACGGTCTTGCTATAACGAACTTAGGCGATTTTGAAGGGGCTTTGGTAAGCATTAAAAAAGCAATGGAGTTAAATCCTATGCAACAAAAAAATTTTAGAGGGTTTCTTCCATTAATTTATATTGGACTGAAAGATTTTGATTCTGCACTTAAATGCTATAAAGAATCTGAAGAGAATGGACCTTTACAAACTGGAGTTAAAAGTATGAAGGCCGCTGTTCTAGCTCACTTGGGTAGAATTGATGAGGGTAAAGCTGTATTGGCTGAATATCTTGAGGTGCGTACGGCGGTAAAGTCATTGAAGGATTATGAAAAGTTTGCTCCAACCATAATAAAAGAGATATTAATGGATGGTTTGGAAATATTGGGGTTACCAAAAAACTAATTAAATTTTTTGAATAAGTAAAACTTCTTGCTTCAATGACTAATTTTTCATATAATTATCGAAGCATCGGGAGACATTGTATTCCCTCTCAAGGCCGAAGGAGCAACCGCCTCGGAAACTCTCAGGCAAAAGGACCGATGCAGCATGAAACTCTGGAGAGAGACCTTATGGATCCGCCGAAGGGATAGCAATCTCAGGCAATTGGACAGAGGAGGCGTTTGATCGATGATACCTCGTTATCGATAACAAATAGGTTTATTATCCTTTGGAGAAACGCTTTGATGACTAATATAAAGAAAACACCGTTATATGAGTTGCATGATCGCTTAGGCGCAAAATTTGTACCGTTTGCAGGCTATAAAATGCCGGTACAATATTCAACTGGTGTAATGAAAGAGCATCTTCACACTAGATCATCCGCGGGTTTGTTTGACGTTAGCCATATGGGGCAAATTAAGGTAAGTTCGAAGCGAGGTGATGCTGTAGGACTTTTGAATTGTTTGGAAGAGTTGATGCCATGTGATTTAAGGTTCTTATCAAAAGACCGACAATGTTATTCATTTTTTACAAATGATAGAGGAGGTCTGTCTGATGATTTAATGATTGCCAATAGAGGCAGTCATTTTTTAATTATTGTTAATGCATCGCGTAAATTAGATGACTTTAGTCATTTAGAAAAAAAAATTGGTGATCGATGTCAAATTGAGTTGCTCGCTGATCGTTCTTTGCTTGCTCTACAGGGACCTTTGGCTTCCAAGGTATTAGAGAAGTACAACTCGTCTTTTGCTCGCATGTTTTTTCTTGATGTAAAGACCATTACGCTCTTGGGAGTTGAATGCTGGGTTTCGCGATCAGGTTACACTGGGGAAGATGGATTTGAACTATCGATTCCAAGTGAAGATGTTAAGCGCATAGCTGAAGAGTTTTTGACACATGAAGATGTTCTTCCCATTGGGTTAGGAGCAAGGGATAGTTTGAGACTTGAAGCTGGTCTTTGTTTGTATGGCAATGATCTTGATGAGATTACTACGCCGATAGAAGCAAACTTGAATTGGGCCGTTCATAAAGTAAGAAGAATTGGCGGTGAACGTGAGGGTGGATTTATTGGAGATCAAATTATTCTTGGTCAGTTAGCATCAGGTACTGATATTAAACGTGTTGCTCTACTGCCCAAAGAGCGAGCCCCGATAAGAGAAGGTTGTGCTCTGTTTGAAACGGCGGAAAGTACTTCAAGCGTAGGACATGTTACCTCCGGTGGGTTTAGTCCAACATTGCAAAAGCCAATATCGCTTGCTTATATTAAAAGTGATCTTGCTACAAAAAATAATGAGTTATTTGCCGAGGTTCGAGGGAAAAGAATGGGAGTAACAGTGACCACACTTCCATTTGTAAAGACGAAATATAAAATAAAAACGAAGGAGTGAAGAATGAAATTTACGGAAGAGCATGAGTGGCTTAGGTTAGAGGGGAAAGTAGTAGTAGTTGGTATTACAGAACATGCAGCAGAACAATTAGGTGATTTGGTCTTTGTTGAGTTGCCCGATGTTGGAGTAAATGTTTCCAAAGACGATGAAATAGTTGTCATTGAGAGTGTGAAGGCAGCATCCGATATATTAGCTCCATTGGATGGTAAGATTACTGAAGTTAATGACTCTATAGTTGAAGATCCGAGCTTAGTGAATTCAGACCCATCTGGAGAGGGATGGTTTTTTAAATTAGAATTAAATAACCTAGGAGACTTAGACTCTTTGATGACTAAGGAACAATACGATGCGTTTATAAGTTAACGGTGTCTTTAAAAAGTTAATAATTGGAGCAGTAGATGTCATTTAAACCAACAGAATATTTACCTTATGATTTTGCAAATAGACGGCACATTGGACCGTCAAGTGATGAAATTTCGGATATGCTGGAGCTATTAGATGTTAAAACCCTCGATGAATTAATTGACGATACCGTACCAAAAAAAATTAGACAACTACATCCTCTTAAATGGGAACGAGCAAAATCAGAAAGAGAAGTACTCTATCACTTGAGGCAAACAGCATCAAAAAATAAAGTGTTAATTTCACTCATAGGTCAGGGCTACCACGGAACTGTCACGCCTCCCGCAATTCAAAGAAACATTTTAGAAAATCCTGCGTGGTACACATCCTATACACCATATCAGCCTGAAATTGCGCAAGGCCGGTTGGAGGCACTTTTGAACTTCCAAACTATGGTTTCTGATTTAACAGGTCTTGATATAGCGAATGCATCTTTATTGGACGAGGCGACTGCTGCTGCAGAGGCAATGGTTATGGCTCAGCGAGTTTGCAAGTCAAAGTCGATACGGTTTTTCGTTGATAAAAATTGTCATCCTCAGAACCTAGCAGTTTTAAAGACTAGGGCGGAACCAATAGGAATTCAAGTTGTTGTTGGGAATGTTGCAAAAGCCGAATTTAGTGATGATTTCTTTGGCGCGTTATTTCAATATCCAGGAACATACGGAAATCTGCAAGATTTTTCAAAACAAATTGAAGCGTTACATGGGGTGGGAGGAATTGGAGTAGTTTCCGCGGACATATTAGCTTTGACTCTTTTAAAAGAACCTGGCGCAATGGGTGCCGATATTGCAATTGGTTCAACACAACGTTTTGGTGTGCCTGTTGGTTTTGGAGGCCCTCATGCTGCCTACATTGCGACTATAGATAAATATAAACGATCACTTCCTGGACGTATAGTTGGAGTTTCAGTTGATAGTAGAGGAAACAGGGCTTATCGTCTTGCTTTGCAAACTAGGGAACAGCATATCAGAAGAGAAAAAGCGACTTCTAATGTTTGCACAGCTCAAGCTCTACTTGCGGTGATGGCATCCATGTATGCTGTATTTCATGGACCTGAGGGGCTTAAAGCCATTGCTCAGCGTATACATCGAAAAACTGTTAGGTTAGCGATTGGACTTGAAGAAGGTGGCTTTGAAGTTGATCAGGAAAGTTTTTTTGATACCATCACATTAGATGTAGGAAGAGCGCAGGCCGTTATTATGCGGGCAGGCGTTAATGAAGGCATAAACTTTCGTCAGGTGGGTGAGACAAAAATAGGAATCACACTTGATGAACGAACCCGACCTGAAACAATTGAAGCTGTTTGGCGCGCTTTTGGTTTGAATCGTAAAGATTCTGATTTTAATCCAAAATATCGTGTTCCAGAAAACCTAATTCGACACTCTGAATACTTGACGCATCCAGTTTTTCATATGAACAGAGCGGAGCAAGAAATGACGAGATATATGCGTAGATTATCTGATCGGGATCTTGCTCTTGATCGAGCTATGATACCCTTAGGATCGTGCACAATGAAATTAAATTCTGCCGCTGAAATGATGCCGGTAAGTTGGAGAGAGTTCTCGCTCATTCACCCTTTTGCACCCAAGAACCAAACGGAAGGTTATCTAGAAATGATCGATGATCTTTCGAAAAAATTATGTCAAATTACAGGATATGATGCGATCTCTATGCAACCCAATTCTGGGGCGCAAGGCGAGTATGCTGGATTACTGACGATACGCTCGTTTCATAAGAACAATAATGAAGCTCACAGGAATATTTGTTTAATACCTGAATCCGCTCATGGTACAAACCCTGCGTCTGCACAAATGGTTGGCTACAAGGTGGTTCCAGTATCTTCACTCGATAATGGGGACATTGATTTAAAAGACTTTGAAGCAAAGGCCAAAGAGCACTCCGAAAATCTTGCGGCGTGTATGATTACCTATCCGTCAACTCACGGTGTCTTCGAAGAAACGGTTACTGAAGTATGCGATATTATACATAATTATGGTGGGCAAGTTTATATTGATGGAGCGAATATGAATGCCATGGTTGGTATCTCTCAACCAGGAAAAATTGGTGGTGACGTCAGTCACTTAAATTTGCATAAAACCTTTTGTATCCCCCATGGAGGAGGAGGTCCTGGTATGGGTCCCATAGGTGTTCGAGCACACCTAGAACCTTTTTTGCCAAAAGATCCTAACTCAATTGAAAACGAGAATGCGGTGTCGGCTGCTGCCTTTGGATCTCCTTCTTTAT
This sequence comes from Paracoccaceae bacterium, assembly GCA_029242355.1. GTDB lineage: Bacteria > Pseudomonadota > Alphaproteobacteria > Rhodobacterales > Rhodobacteraceae > JAYZEV01. The sequence goes on from JAQWUC010000045.1 coordinate 9,121, forward strand.
TACCTATTAGCTGGGCATATATTTTAATGATGGGTGGAGACGGACTGACTCAGGCAACTAAAATAGCTATTCTTAACGCAAATTATATTGCTAAACGTTTGAGCGGATCCTATTCAGTTTTGTTCAAGGGACCTTCTGGGCGAGTGGCTCATGAGTGTATTATAGATACGAGACCTATGAAAGAGCAAAGTAACATAACTGTTGATGATATTGCTAAGAGGCTAATAGATTGCGGCTTTCATGGCCCTACCATGAGTTGGCCAGTGCCAGGAACCTTAATGATTGAGCCCACTGAATCAGAAACAAAATCAGAAATTGATCGATTTTGTGATGCTATGCTCGGAATTTTTGATGAGTATAAGGATATTGAGAATGGAAAAATTGATCCTGAAAACAATCCGTTGAAAAATGCGCCTCATACAGTTGAAGATTTGATTGGTGATTGGGATCGACCGTACACCCGTGAACAAGCATGTTATCCTCCAGGAGCTTTTAGGGTTGACAAATATTGGTCTCCAGTAAATCGAGTAGACAATGCCTACGGTGATCGAAACTTGATGTGCTCATGCCCAACTATGGAGAGTTATAAATAGGTTTAAGCGCTTATAGAACGATATTAGTTCAACTATCGTGAGAAAAATGAACTAATGATGGTTTTAAGATCTTAGTATGCTCTTTGAACTTTTCGGAATAATTTGTCCGTCGACCGTATCTACTATGATAAAGTTTTTCGGTAACTGGCCAGTAGCTTGGAATCATTATTTTATTATGCGATCTTCCAGTTTTATACGATTTTATAATTTTGTTATTCTAGTCTACACCATTAAAAGTTAAAACTTTGTTGCAATTCCTTCACAATTTGAAATTAGTTGTGATCTTTGACCTCTTTAACCGTCTAAGATTGAATTATTATTCAATGAATTAATACGTCGCTGATATTTTTTGTTTTTAAATTATAATTGTCTTTTTTCATAGAATTGGACGATCTTTTTTAATAGCTGACTGATACATAAGCATAGTTTTTTCAAATTTATAAAATTTATTTGTTTTATAAGAAATTTCGTATAAATTGTAGTATGGTTTTACAAGCTTGGATCAAGTCCGATTGATATTTTTCTATTTTGAATTACGAAATTCAGTTTCGTTGATATTATAATAAATTCTACTAACATTGTTATCAATTTCTGTATTTTTGTTGTCAATCAACAAAGCATTTGTATGTTTTTTTAACGCTATTTAGTTTTGTTAGCTTTAATAATTGGTAAAACTGTGTAGAGGTTGGTTTTATATGTAATCGACGATTAGTTTCTTTTAAATTTTTTCATTTTGTTAAAAATGAAAGGTTAAATAAATAATGAATCCTAACTTTCAATAACTTATGTTATTGAAATATTATTTACAATTTTAATTGTTACTATGACTTAAAACCTCTCACGCTTTAAAGAACAACTATGAATAAAAGGCCAATGTTACTAATCCATGGTTTTGGAAACAATAATAGGGTCTGGGATGCCTATAAAAGTTTTTCTCTAAAAATGGATTTAAAGTAATAGCACCTAATTTGAGACACCACGGACCAGAAGAAAGTCTAGACGGGTTTGAAAAAGTTAGTTTGTCAGACTATGTCGTTGACTTAGCGCGTCTTATTAAGGGGTTGAGTGCTGAACCAATTATTTTGGGTTACTCTATGGGAGGGTTGTTAACTTTGAAGTTAATGGAGCAGGGACATGGGAGGTTGGGAATATGCTTGACTCCCGCTGCTCCTAGAGGAATTAATGCCATCTCAGTATCAGTACTGCGGTTATTTCCAAGAAATCTATTTGTTTGGCGGTTTTGGCAAAAAGTGCATCTTCCCAGATTTTCGTCCGCATACTATGGCGCGTTGGGTCACCTGCCTGTTGAAGAGGCAAAGAAAATATTTTCTTTAATTTCATCTGCGGAATCTGGACGAGTTGGCGCCGAAATTGGGTTCCCACTTTTTGATCCTCAAAAAGCTTCTAATGTGGATGAACATAAAATTAAACGCCCAGTTTTAATCATTGGTTCAAGTAAGAATAAAGTTACCCCGGTAAGGATAGCTCGAAGTGTAGCGAATAAAATCTGCCATGTTTCTGACTATATTAAATATCCCGATTTTGGAGATTGGTTAATGTCGGGACATGAATTCGAAACAGTTTCGAGTGATTGCTTAAGGTGAATAAAGAATAACGTTGATAAGTGTTGATCTACGAAAAAGTTGGCTCTTGTTTATTAATATTGTATGTTGGGAGTAACTTAAAGATTATGATGTGGAGTACTTGATGCCAGATGTTGAAGATCTGAATTCTTATCTTGTTGATCTAACGCAACTTTATGCTGACGAAATTTCTCTTGCATTTGTTGCGACATGTTTAGTTCTTTTTGGCTATAATATAAATTCATTCGTTCGTCGAAGAATTATAGGGTATTTCTTTTTATTTAGAATTTTTATTTTTATTCTCTTGTGTGTATTTGGTTATGGGTTGTTGACTGTAACAATTCAACCTGTTGTTCATATGTTACTTTTAAAAATTCCAAGAGAGTACTCTTTTTTATGTGTGGTGATTAGTTTTATTTACCTTGGGTATCTAGCAGAAAAAAAACGAACAATATAATATTAAATAAAATTTATAAGGCTTTTATAGTTATGCGGCAGGAAGCAATAAATAACACGACGTTTAGTACTCTTTTCTTAGTAGCTTTGGAAGTAGAATTGCCAGCCTCAGATTTTTCAAGTTTGAATATTCAATACACTGGTGTTGGTAAAGTCAATGCGACTTACATGGCGATGAAAAATATTATGACCTTCAAGCCTAAGGTAGTAATAAATTTCGGGTCGGCGGGTGCCGTAGATCACGATATCTCGGGTCTTGTTCAGGTGAGTAAAGTTATTCAACGTGATATGGACTTGCAAGGTTTGGGCTTTGAGCTCGGGCAAACACCTTTTGAGATAGGTGAAGATTCGTTCGTTCTTGAAGATGGTTCGTATATGGATAAGAGTTCTATCCGTCCAAAAGTTTTATGTAGCACTGGCGATGATTTTGTTTCAGAAACACCAAAAATAGCCTCAGAAATTGTAGATATGGAACTTTATGCTATCGCAAAAGTATGTTCTCGAGAGGGCATACCCTTGTTTTCGTGGAAGTTCATATCTGATCGTGCTGATGATAATTCTCCTGAAGATTGGGAAAATAACGTAAAAACGGGAGCCAAAGAATTTAAGAAATCAATTTTGTCATATTTTCTGTAGTTTGCGGATCTTTATGCTTTTTAGACCGTATTTTTTAATGTTCCTAAAGTTGGTGAAGAAATCTCAATTGAATCACCTTTTTTTAAAAATCGTTCTGGAACTTGTGAAGCTCCAGTTCCTTCGGGCGAGCCCGTAGCAATAACATCTCCTACATTTAAAGGGATTATCGTGGACACGTACGCGATAATGTCGCTGAGATCAAAGAACATCTCGCTAAGCTGTGCATTTTGCACCAATATTCCATTTAACTTTGTTTGAAAGGTAAGCTCGTCAACTGATTTAATTTCGTCTTTGGTTACAATATAAGGACCGCAAGATCCGCTATGATAAAAGTTTTTTCCAGCATGTACGCTGTGATTTTGCCATTCACGAACCGATCCATCATTTAAAAGGGTAAATCCAAATATATGATTCTCTGACTCTTTTTTTGATATTTTGAAACCTGTTTTTCCAATAATAACTGCGACTTCACCTTCGTAATCAAAACTTTTCGCAGCTGGTTCAATAGGTAACGATAAAGGTTCATCATGACCGACCAAAGTTTCAAAAAACTTGGAGAAGATAATTATCTCATTGGGCTTAGTTGTAAACTTATTATTGTAGAGTTTTGGATAATTTATACCGACACAAATTATTTTATTTTTTTCCGATAAAGGAGGTAAATATTTTATCGAAGTTAGGGGGTATCCTTGATCATTGAAAGAAGAGTTGAATGGTGAAATTCTATGACTTGGGTTGATATTATCTTGATTAATTGAGCTTATGAAGTCTTTTAATTCCGGCATTTTTTCTTTGATGGGTTGCCGTATTGGGTAAAAAAAATCTTTTCTTATGATACCATAAGTTTTTTTATTATGGATTTTCACTAGTGCTAATCGCATAATCTAACTCATCATTTTCTCTTTGTGCCGCACTATAGAAGTTATTGTTTCGTTATAGGGCGTGTCGATTCCACTCTTTTTTCCTAACGTTACAACCATACCGTTTATTGCTTCAATCTCAGACAATCTCTTACTTTCGTAATCTAATAACATGGATGGTTTTGCTTCTGGCATGCGTTTTCCAAATTCTGTTACATATTTTTCTGGATCGTCAAACGAAAATGATACCGATTTTTTTAAGCCTAATTCATAGGCTTCCCACATACAACTTAATGCAATTTTCCAGTAGTCTGGTGATGACATTAATTCTCCAAGTGCTAATTCGAAAACAGTGCAGGGTCCACTAAATGTCACATTACAAATAAATTTTTCCCAAACCAAACGATTAATATCATCAAATGCCTTAGTTTTGAAACCGCTTGTTGTCCAAATTTTAGTAAGGTTATGTACTCGTGAAAAGTCTGTTTTGATCATTTCTCCGATACGGATAAGCTTCATCGAATTGTGATGAATGTAGCCTGGCATAATAACAGATGCACCGAATCCTTCGGCAACGCCAATAAAAATGTTTTTTGGGTTGATGTGTTCCGCTATTACTTCTCCTGAACCCAGCCCGTTTTGTATGGTTAAGATTTGTTCGTTATCTTTTACAAATTGTTTCAACTGGGCGGCAACTATTCCTACATGCGATGTTTTTGTCGAAATAATATAAAGTTGAGAGCCCGCTGCGTCTTTTATATCGGTAGACGCATAAATGTTTTTTACAATTCTCTTTCCGCTTGCACCCTCAATCCTAAGTCCATGGTTTTTTATTGCCGTGATATGATCTTGCCACCGATCAATTAAAATGATCTCATTATTCGTGCTTGCCATAAGAGCGGCATAAATAGAGCCCATTGCTCCCCCACCAATTATCGAAATTTTCATTTTACCTTATCTCTGTTGTATTTTAATTCTGTACTTTGATGGTTTATCTATAAGCTCTTTAACTTAAGTGAGTATTAAAGATAAAATATCAAATACTTTTTGGCAATTAGTCAATTTTTTGACTTTTATTGTTCTTTTTAGGACATAAAAAAACTGAAACTCCTTAGAGTTTCAGTAAAGTTTTAGGAAGGCTTAACATGAATAATTATATAAAGCAGAAACTGTGCCATCTGCTCAAAACTCTTTTGAGTATATTTTTTTATCAATTTGTAATAAACTTAACTTATAGTGAAGCTCACTCGATTTATTAATAAAAGTGAGTATGAATTGTTTAATGGTTTTGGAATCAATATCGCGTATTTTCGTTTAGTTATAATTGTTTTTGTTATAGTATCCTGTACTAAGATAGAGGCTCAATATGCTGTTTGTAATTTAGCTCAAAATGTTGATCCATTTGTTTGTTACGGAATATTGGATGACTAGTTGTTTTATTTATGAGTTCGAAAGGAACAATGAAAAAAAAATTTGATCATGTTCAGAAGAATTTTAACGCGGGCGACACTATATATAAAATTGGTGAGCGTTCAAAACTTTTGTATTTAATTCATAGTGGAACTGTAAGTATCAGAACACGTCATGGATTAGAGGTTGGAATCCTAAATGATGGCGAAATTTTTGGAGAGGTGGGACGTGTTATTGGATCTCCAAGAACGGTAACAGCTAAAGCTAAAACTAATTGTACTGTTTATGAGATTGATTGGAGTAAACTTCAAACAAAGCTTGATGGTGCTGAT
>JAQWUC010000046.1 GCA_029242355.1 Paracoccaceae bacterium
CTCAGATTTTTTTAATTCTGCCTGGTCAATATCTACCATTATCTTAAACGAATTTCTTCCAAAATCCATTACATTATAACCTGTTACCATGAATGGTAATCTAGTTCCTATCGTAATTATTAGATCAGCATTTTGGATGGCAAAGTTTGCGCCACGTTCACCAAAAGCTCCAGGCCTTCCAATAAATAGCGGATGATCCGAGTTTATGAGGTCAGTAGCATTCCACGTAGTGAGTATTGGAATATTCAACTTTTCAGCAAGATAAATTAATTGTTGTTCACATCTAGCAAGTTTGACACCATGGCCAGCTAAGATAACAGGTCTTTGTGATTGATTGATTTTGTTTATAACAAAATTAATTTCTTCTTCATTACTTTGTTTAATTATAGGTTTTGGATCAAAGGACTTAAGATTTTGTGGATTGATTTCGGCTAGCTGTAAGTCCGCTGGAACATCTATCCAAACGGGACCTGGACGTCCTGTTAATGCTAAATAATAAGCTTTCTCTAATTCATACCTAATATCATCTGGAGAGTTAATACAAATCGCATATTTAGTATTAGGTCGAACTAAATCTATGATATTTATTTCTTGAACCCCTAGCTGTCTTAATTTTGTATCCTTAATAGTTTGTGATGAATACACTTGGCCTGAAATAAAGATTAAAGGTATTGAATCAATCCAACAGCTACTAACTCCTGTTACAGTATTGGTACCCCCTGGACCTGTTGTTACTAATGCAGCCCCTATTTTACTTGAAGCTCGGGCATAACCTTCTGCAGCGAAAGCGACAGCTTGTTCATGGTGGCAACAAAAGTATTCCACTGAATCAGATTTTGCGACTGAATCACAGAGCACAATTGACCCTCCTCCACTAACAGTAAAGATATCATGTATCCCTTTTAAGGAAAGCCATTCGATTATATAATCTGAAAGTCTCATGTCCGTTACTTCCTAAATTTCTTTTCAAAAAAGCTGGAATATACTTTATGCTGGTTTAGCAGTTTTTCTATTTTTCACATTATCACTGTCATTACTGTAAAGGCCTAAAAACCAGCGACCCTCATCACCATACCAGTCCACTGGTTTAGTACTATCAGGATCAATTACTTCTACGCCATGTTTAATTGTTGCAAGACCGATTGCAAAATCACCTTCGACTATATTATGCTCTAAATCTATCTTATTTCCATTTTTTCCAATTGCATAAAAGCCACCTTTCTTGTACGCACCCTTCGCTCCTCTCGTAGATAGATAACCTGATGCAAAAGTTAACTGATTATGAAACGGGTCTGAGTGTGTTTCTAGGATACCACATTTAGGCGGGTAGAGTACAACTTGTATCCTATCACAAGTGCCTTCACTGGGTATATTCGTCTCATACTCATACGGATGAAGTCCAGTGAATTCTTTAATGACTCTCCACCGATCCATAATTGTTTCTCGAACACCCAATTCATCTATATTCCATGGGAAAAAGAAAGTTGTATGGCCCACTTTTCTGATAGAATATTTTTTTGAAGTTTCCTCATCAATTACTCGATGAAAGTTTGGACACTCATCATTCATTTTGTGAAAAGTACTGTGATTTCGGTTCCAAAATGCCTGTGTATTTGATTTAATTGCTCGTGTTATCTCCTTAGAAAAAGTATCTTTTAAAATTAATATCTTTCCACTGACCATGGACTCTATCAATTCAGAAATTAATTTTAAATCTTTACTTTGTACGATTTCGCGTAAGTTTTCATAAGTCATCGTGTGATGCCCACTACAAAACTCAGGCATACCACTACTTTTAATGTTTTTTGTCCATAGTTTTTTAATAGTCATTCATTTCCCTCGACTCGATAAATAATCCATTTTTGCTTATAGGGATATATTTTCAGCACCATCCATCGGTATTATTGAACCTGATAAAATACTCGTATCTATCATGCAAAAATGTGAAATGAACGGTATTATTTCTTCAGTAGTTGCCATCTTTTTTCTTGGTAACCGCTTCTCAATAAAATCATTATAAAATGCTGGCTTTTTGCGCTTAAGACGATCCATCGCATTTCCTTTTTCCCAATATGCCCCAATTGATAAAGCCATTATAGATATTTTTTTTGAAATTAATTCTTTACCAAGAAATCTTACGTAAGTTTCTAATGCCGTCTTTGCTATTGTATAACCTAATGATCCAATTAATTGTCTAGTAGCTATCGAGCCAATACATATAATTTTTCCACTTGGTTTAATTTTTGGTATCATCAGGCGATTAAACTCTTGAATAACACCAAAATTAAACCAAAGTACTTTATTAAGGTCATTAAAAGAAATCATGGTGTCAGACATCCCAAGTCCACCACCAATATTGTAAAAAATGACATCAAAACTATCAAATTCTTTCAAAATATCAACACACACTTCTCTAACATCATCAGAATTTTCTAATTTATTGGAAATCACTTTCACATTTTTACTTGGGACTAGATCGACATTCTTTTTACCAGTGATCAAACAGAGATTATGACCTTCAACTACCATTTGTTTTGCAAGTCCGAGACCTAGACTTGAGCCACCACCAACAATTAAAAGATTTAATTTCATACCCATGATTTCTCTTATACCGATCCAGATGTATAGTTTTGTCAGTCCGTGTCACCTATTGCATTTTACGTACCGTGCGCTTCATACTGCATAGTATTATCTAAAAAAGTATCAAATACCCGGCAAATATGTCTCACAAAATATCTTCCAGTAGTAGTCACTAAAATATTTTTATCGTTAATATGAACCAACCCTTTTTCCTCAAAACCTTTTAGCAATTCTAGCTCTGCACCAAAATATTTTTGAAAACTGATTTTATAATCATTTTCTATTTTAGTCATATCCAACTTTTGATTACACTGCAGTTCAAAATTACAATCTCGCCGAATAATATCATCGGAATTTAGTTTATATTTCCTAGATATAGCAAAATTTCCTGCATCTATTGTATTTTTATATTTCAACAAATTAGAGGTTGCTTGAAAATAATAGTTGCCAAAAGCACTTGTGGAGGATGGCCCTAAACTAATAATATCCTTAGTATAACCCGGACTTTCGCCACCAAAATTTCGATATACTCTTCCGTTATCTTTTGCAATGGACAGAGAATCAGTTTGTTTTGCAAAATGATCTAGACCTACCCAAGAGTACCCTGCTTCAATTAGTGCTTCTGTAGACTCAACAAACATGTAAGGTAGATCACTTTTATCGGGTAATGCAGACTCGGCAATCATTTTCATATGTTTAACCTTGTTAGGAATATGTAGATACTTTATCAAAGTTATTCTCTCTGGCGAAAGTTGCTTAGTAAGCTCAATCGTTTCCCTAAGAGAACTTCTTGTCTGCATTGGCAACCCGAATAAGAGGTCGAAATTTACCCCTTTAAACTTATCTCTTACCTCCTCATTCATCAAGCGCTCAATTAATTCATATGGTTGCACTCTATTTATTTTTTCTTGAACCACATCATTAAAATCTTGAATACCAAAAGAAATTCGATCTACTCCCATTGCTTCATAATAATCAAAATGCTCAAAATTCACAGTACGCGGATCCACCTCCATTGAAAACTCTTGCAAACCTTCAAAGTTAACAAAATTCTTCAGTGCGCTTACAAGGCTATTCAACTCATCAGTTGTTAAATGTGATGGTGTACCTCCGCCTAGGTGTATCTCCTTAATATTTGGCATAATTTTATTTTTTAGAAAAAATTGCTCTAGCATAGTAATTTCTTTAATCAAACATCGTACAAAGTTATTTATTATACCCCTATTATTTGAAATGCTTATTTGACAACAACAATAATAACAAAGTTTTGCACAGTAGGGGATATGAAGATATAAATATAGGGGCTTGCTCGGCGATGAAGAAAAAAAGTCCAAAAGAGCATTTTCATACGAAGACGTGTCTTCAAAATCATTCCACTCACCTAAAACTGGATAACTACTATAGTAAGGACCTGGTTTATTAAAAAAAGATATAAAATTTTCGTTAATGTTATGTGAGGAGATATAGTCAACAGACTTAAGTTCGTTTTGAATAAACATAATATTTCACCATAAGAAATTCAATTAAAAAATAAAAAGATTTCGAAACTAAACTCGATCACGCCTTAACCTACTATTATTCATAATCATGCAATCTTGTTTGTTGGAAACTCAAAGAGATGTTTTTCTTGCCCTCGGAAATCAAGCGGAATCCCGCCAGTTAAAATTCTTTCAGGAAACTCCTCATTTAAAAATTGACTGTAGTTCAATTTAAAGTGCTCAAACCTTACTCTCCAATACTCTGAAGAAATTAGAATTGTTTGTAATCTCTTTTTCAACTCAGGTGACACTGACCCATGCAATTTCTTTTCAAGATACCCATAAAAGTAAACAATCAAGGCATTATCAGGAGCTGTTTTTGTCGAAACATATTCCAGAAATTTAAATTGCTGATTGACTTTAGAAATCCTTGTTTCTCTCATTAATCTAGAAAAATTCAGGCGAATATTCATATAAAACCAGATGTCATCCAAAAATTTATTATCAGGCACATCGTCCAAATCCGAAATCTCTATCCTATTCAGAAACCCTGATAGAAGTCCTTGTTTTTCTCCAAACACACTTTGTTCTATTAAGCCTTTTTCAATGGCTCTTTGCCGTGAGTAAATTCCTAGCTGATATGGCGAAACTTCATTTTTTTCAGTTTTTAATGTTCCTTCCTGATCTCCAAGCAAACCCTCTTCAGTCATCTGATCATAAATTGGAGTATTTTTCCATGGTTGTAGTACTGATATATTGTTCCAATCAAGATTCATTTCTTCAGATAGTTTTATCGTATCAAACATCATTCGAAATGTTTCATTTGGAAAACCGATAATTAGTAATGACCTTGTGTTAATTTTTGGGAACTTACTTAATACGTCTGCCGCTTTAAGAAATGTATCTACTGTTCCTGGTTTTCTAATATCACGCAAAATTTTTGGATTACCGGATTCAATGCCTATATTTACACCCACACAACCACTTTTTTCAGCAGCATCAACAACTTCTAAATTATGCAGCGATTTTGCTATTACACCGTTCGTAGCATCCCATGTCATATTAAGATTATTTTTTATCATTTCATTAAATAAATGTGCAGCTCGTCGCTCGTTCTTTAAAAGGTCATCGTCCAACCACACTACATGATCTATCCCATAGCTTTGCTTGAGCATTTTTAATTCTTCAATCACAGAATCAACTGACCTTTGCCTCACACCTTTACCGTGAAAGGTTCTAACATTACAAAACGTACACGCCGCTCTACATCCTCTATTAGATTGGATCGTCGCAATTTTAGATTCTGGTTTTATTAAACTAAAAAAACTTCCTATCGTGCCTACTTCAGAGTGACTTTGTATATCCATTTCTTCATATAAAGGAATAAGATCCAGTTCAGCATCTGTAGGTAATGATAAATTATTTATATTATAAAAATTTTTCTTAAAAATAAACGCAAGCTGACTTAAACTATTACATGAATCTTTTCCATTAACCACATCCAAAAATTGATCTAATGCATTCTCGGCCTCGTTGGTTATAGCAAAATCTGCACTTTTCACACTCTTCAAAATTTCTTCTAAATCATGAGTAACGTGAACACCTCCAACGACTATTGGTAAGTCAGGATTCTTTGATTTTATATAATCACATACTTTCTTAAAGGAGGGGTGCGTGACCGAAAATGTACACGTAACTCCAATAATATCTGGCATAAATTCATAAATTCTTTGATCTACTTCTTTTTGCCAACTTTCAATAAAATCAAAGTCACTTGCCTTTTTAATTGATTGCACAAGTTTTAGGATCTGATGATTTAAATTACAAATTTTTGGAATATACCCTTTATCTAATAATTTTGATGCCAGAACTCCTATGCCATAAGCAGGGTAATTATTTGACCGTCCTCTTTTGGCAACATCAAAATCAAAAATTGACTCGTCAACATCTGGCGGGTTTATAAAAAGAATTTTTTTAATAGGCTTCTTTTTAAATACTTTTTCTAAATGTTCTTCTGTTATCTTAAAAACATTTTTCAAATTTGGATTTATGATTTCATTCAAATTGTTTACTCACTAGTTTCTTGATAATCGTAAATTTTAAATTTATACTTTTATCTCGTTATCCAATTCTAAAACTAACTTTTGATCCGTTACCTATCTCTTTTGTCTGTCTAAAATAGCTAAATATCTTAAACTTAAAACTTGAGATGCAAGAATAGCACCTTTATAGACAAATTCAAAAATTTCTTTAAAAATTATTGTAATTATTCACATAAATCATTCATGATCATACGTTTTCTTATGTAAATCAACAATTATGTTTTTCCTACTTTTAAAAAAAATTGCTTATTATTTAAAGAAATAAACGCTGCTAATTTGTATAGATGGTATCCACACAAAACAGTACTAGGCGAAACCTAGCTCTTACATCATTTAAAATAGCATTAACCATTTACAAAAAAATTTAACTTTGAATTTTGTGATTTTAAACTGGATGCCCCTCATAAAACATAAATATTTGATCGGTTATATATTTAATCGCATTTTTACCTAAAAATTGATGAATGGGTATAGTTAGCAGATGCCTTGCTTGATGCTCCGAATTCACCATATCATTAGAGTCAAATTTGCAATTTTTTCTCGCAGCTTGCTGCAAGTGTAACGGTTTCGGATAATGAATTTTAGTCTCAACCCCTCTCTTTTGAAGGTATTCCTTTAATTCATCACGCTTTGTAAAAAGTCCCATGTATAAAGCACAAGTCTCATAATGAGTTTCAACCCTTCTTGGTAAATCCAAATGACCCGCTTCAATAAGTTTTGAAAGTGCGTTATCCAATTGCCTGGCATTAGCTCTTCTTTTATTTAGAACATCTCCTAATTTATCCAAACCAAAAGATGCAACGATTGCCTGCAAAGGTTGCAAACGCATATTTACTCCCCAAAATTCTATATTATCCCTATCAATCATTCCATGATTTCGATATTTTAACATCCATGAGGCATATTCAGCATTATTAGTTAAAACCATTCCACCATCACCCATTACATTAAGCGATTTCAAGGGGTGCATACTAAACGCATTTATATCACCAAAAGTTCCAGCAGATTTTCCTGCGATACTTGCACCAATACCCATACAGGCGTCCTCAATTAAAAATAAATTGAACTGATTACATATCTCTGTAATTTTTTTCATTGCTGGAGAAGAACCCGCCCAGTGAACAGGGATCACAGCTTTTGTTTTTTTGGTTATCGACTTACGAATTTTTTCAATATCAATTTGGAATCGATCATCACAATCAATTAAAACAGGGGTTGCCCCAACTGCAACTATGGCTCCAACAGTTGCATAAAAAGTATTCGTAACAGTTATAACCTCATCACCCATCCCAATATTTAGGCATTTTAAAGCAAGAATCAGGGCGTCGGTTCCATTATTAGTTGAGATACAATATTCGGCATTCATAAATTGCGCAAACTTTGACTCAAAATCAGTTACAAAAGTTCCCAAAGTAAATTCAGTTGACGTTATTAACTTTTTCCACTGAGTAATTATTTCATCAGTATCAGAGAACTCCTGAGGTAAATAATTATACTTAATTTCCATAATTCTCACTCCAACCTTCACTTTGAAATCTATCAATTTTATTATACTAAATTACTAAATTTGCTATAAAACAGAGCCTCATATTTTTTTTATGATTTCCGATAAACCATTTTTAAATCATCTATAAGCCACGTTCCTCAATTTTTAGATTCAAACCATCTCTAACTTTATTTTACGCTTTACCATGGCCCGCGTTCTTTAACTTACCTGAATATAACTAAAACAACTTTTTTAAACCTTCCGTTAACAAGGTAGGTTTAAATTCGGGGAAAAGTGATCGTATTTTTGAAATATCAAACGCTCGATAGCCATTATGAGGCATCGGACCATTTCTATCTTTATACACTATCTTCTTTTGTGAACCGGAGATTGTTAAACACGAAGAAGCGATTGACTTAAATGAAACCACTGTTCCACTCGCAACATTTACGCGCTCAGCTTTGCTACTCTTTAACATTAACATACTGATTTGAGCAACGTCATCAATAAAAACGTGATCGCGGAGTTCTTCTCCTTTGCCAAACAACTCAATACTCGATGACTCTTTAACTAATCGGGAAAATTGATTTGGACCGTAACCGTTATGCGGATCACCAAGGCCATAGACTAGTGTTGGACATAATATTCCGACTGGAGCCTGAAGAGTATCAAAACATAACTCTCGAGCAAGATGCATTACGCCATGTAAAGAAAGCGGCGCTTTTAACGAATTTTCAGTTAAAGGAGCTATACTATCTTCATATACAGCATCAGAGCTTATATTTAACAAATATTTTAATTTTTTGGTTTGGCAGGCTTTTACTACTTGTTCCGCCATCCTTAAATTAAGGTTCAACATTGCTACATTTTTAACAGGAGCAACCGCCGCCCCTACCACCACAGAATCACCATCTTGAAGAATATTTCCTAATTTTTCTGATGCAGAAGATTGAGCTAAATCAATATCTTGTCTTGATAAATTTATCACTAAAAATTTATTCTCACAGCATTTTTTTGCAATAGCACTACTAATAAAACCTTTTGCACCGAGGATTATCACTCGTGACTTTCTTTCATCATTCATAGCATTTAAGTGTCCAACTTATCACGGTCATTTTTAAGGCTTTTTACCCAAACAAATATGCAAGAAGCCCATTTCATTAGCTAAATCATAATTTATTAATTCATAAGGATCAATTATTGTTATACCTCTCATGGTTTCTTTTACTCTGGCTAGATCCAAGTTTTTATAATCTGACCATGGAGTTGCTAAGACCAATAAATCCACACCCTCGATACAATCGTAGATTTTTTCAAAAAATGTAACAAAATCTGGTAAGGTAGTTTTAACAAGCGGGTCATGAACCGACACTCTATATGCTGATAATTTATCTATGAAATTTATGGACGGTGAATTTTTTATAGAAGAAGTATTTTCCTTATAGGATAATCCTAAAATTCCAATCTTACTATTTTTAATTTTAAAGATACTAGTATCTTTGAATTTTTTCCAAAGCCAATCTTTCCGGTGTTGTGAATTCTCAATTATTGCATTCACAGTATTGAATTGGGTTCCATACTTCTTGCCAAGCTGTGCAATGGTATATAAATCCCTTTCTATGTTACCACCTGATAGACCCAAACCAGGTTTTACGTAACTATATTGACCAATCCTTTTGTCCAGTTTCAAAGAAGGGATTACGTCAGACCAATTCGCACCTATCTTTTCACTAATTTCTGCTAATGTATTACTCATTGCCACAGATGCCGCTAAGAAAGCATTTATGCTAACTTTGGTTAATTCTGCACTTTCATATAGCATAGGAAGAACAGGACAATTAAACATTTTTAGGAATTTATAGTATTTTTCGTTAAGCTTTATATTTGGTTCCACGCATCCAACTATGAATCTTTCTGGATACAAGGCTCTATCAATAGCCTTGCCAAATATTAACGTTTCAACCTGATAGTAAATTAGAAATTTGCTATATTGACTATTTATTTTTCTAGTAAAACCTGGCGGGATTTGAGAGAGAATTATCAGTATACAAGACTCAGGTATTACTTTTAAAATTTCATCAATACTATTATTTACCGCGGTCAATTCACTTTTGC
Organism: Paracoccaceae bacterium; assembly: GCA_029242355.1. GTDB lineage: Bacteria > Pseudomonadota > Alphaproteobacteria > Rhodobacterales > Rhodobacteraceae > JAYZEV01. The sequence goes on from JAQWUC010000046.1 coordinate 9,762, forward strand.
CAAATCTATCGGTCTCTACATCTAAGGAAATAAAAACTACATCACAATCTACAAGATCTTTTACTATCGAAGTAAATTTTAAGTTTTTCTTATTTTTTATCAATAATTCAGTCAATAATGGTTCATCGATGTCAGTATGACCATTTCGTAGGTTCCTAACCTTACTCAAAGAAGTATCCTGCGCAATAATCTGGAAGCCTTTAGATGCACTTGCGGCCGCATGAACTAAACCTAAATGGGAAAGCCCCGAATATCCAATGATAAGTCCCTCAGTCGACAATAGATTTCTCCAACTCTTTCAAAGTATCATAAAGCCAAATATCTTTATCGAGCGTATCTTTTTTACCAGCTGATATTAACGCTCGAAAATTTTCGTATTCAAGCTTCCAGGTAGGATCGTCCATAGATTGAACTATTTCAGTTTCGAACGGTTTCCCAGCGGGGAAAACCCTCTCTCTATACGTAAACTTTGAAGGACCCCATTTACATAGTGACTCTATATGAGCAGAGCCTTCTGATCCTATAATATCGCAGGTAAAATGATTGCGCCACATGCACAATGTCATCTCCAGCTCAACCCTTGGCAAACTAGACTCAGAAGAAATAACGACATGATCAGGAGACAAATTCTCATAATTATTTGATGCAAGAGTTTTAAAATTAAAGTCACTGCTCTCAAACCAAAAAAGACAAGTATCAAGAAGGTGCGATCCCAAATCGCTAAGAACGCCGGCCCCTTTATCTCTCCACTCGCTATTTTTAACTAATTTAGCAGTGCCATTTCCATAAAACATTCTACACGAATACAGTTTTCCCAATTTACCAGATTGTATCAGGTTTTTCATTTCTACAAAATTTGGCTCAAATCTATGATTATATGCAGTCTTTAAAACAATATCACTTTTTTCATTTAATAAATCTGCCAAGTTTTTTAAATCAAGTTTTGACTCTGCCCATAAAGGTTTTTCAACTAGAACATGCTTATCGTTTGCTATCAAATATTTTATAATCCTAAGTTTTTCTAGATCCGGAGTACAAACGATAGCAGCATCGAAAGCATCCACTGGCACATCATCAATCAACTTGAAATCAGCTGATGGGTTTTGAGGATCTACTGTCGCCAAGACATCCGAACCGGCAACTTTTACTCTCTTTATTCCTTGAACTCCAAGCCCAATAACCAAAATACGCATTTTATCTTTATCTAAGCCTGTAGCTCATCATTTTCTCCACCATATCAATCTTGTTTATAATGTCGTCTGGTTTTACTGGAACATTGCCGTCAATTTCACACTCACACGCCGCGGCAATTGAACCTAAAATTGAAGCGATTATTAGAGAGCCCGTCTGGTGCAAAATAAGTGACGCATATGCCAACAAGGCATCTCCTGCACCGATGGGGTCAATAATCCTATTTGCAAAAGAATCTACTGAAAAATTAAAAGTTTTATTTTTATCCAATTTATGCAAGCAGAAGACTCCCCGAGAACCTAACTTAAGAATGATGTTCTCTCCGTGGGTTTGTCTTTGAATAGTCTCTGCTAAAGTCCGGATAGTTGAGTCTTGGTCAGCTATTGAAAATCTAGCCTCTCGTTCATTCGGTGTAACTAAATCAAAATTTTTAAATTCTGTTATGTTACCCCACCGGGTCGCTACTTGACTATCAGCAGCTTTAAAAGTCCCATCGGGAATTGCATCTATCAGGCTTTCAACTGATGATTGATTGAAAATTCCGTGCCTAAAGTCACAACAAATCAACACATCTGATTTTTTGTTTGATATTTGCGATACAAGTGTCTCGAGTGTTTTGGAAGAAATCGGACGATTATCAACAGTATCAATTTTCAATAATCGATAATCATTGGCAATAATTACATTTTTATTAGTAGTAGGTCTTGATTTTTCAATAACCGGTAAAACTGTTACACCACTTTTCTTAAGGTCCTTTAAAGTGTAGTTTTTTAGGGGGTCATCTCCTAGGACGGTAGAAAATATTACTTTTGCCCCAGTCGCCTGCACATGTTTTGCTACTACAGCTGCTCCACCAACATAATCATCTTTGTCTTCATAGCGAACGCTCAGCGTGGGTGTCTTAGTTTGTCCTCCAATTAAAGTTGATCGAGTGTATGTATCAACTATTGTATCTCCTAATACATGAACAGTAACCTGAGACAGCGATCGAAGAGCTTCACGCAAATCAGCAAATGAAATTTCATGAGTCTCCATTAAGATCGAAAGTTTAGCAATTTGTACATTTGGTAGAGCACTTTCAATAATTTTGGTGGAAGAGTATACCACGTCTCCAGGCGTAAAAATCATTTCTCCACCATACGATTTGACAATTTTTTCTTCAGCGATTGTAGCAGGTGGTAAACCTGAAGACGTATACTCAAAACCTTTTGCAAAAAAATCTGGTTTTAAATTAGTTAATAAGTTTAATGGCGTTTTGTGATCACTAATAATAACATAATCCACCATTTCGAATGCAGCGAGGTTCAGCGCTCTCAAACGCTCTGGAATATGTGGTCTATAATGCCCCTTCTCAATGAAACAATCTGCTGTTATACTTACAACTAAATAATTGGCTAACGTTTTTGCATATGCCAAATGACGTATATGACCCGGATGGACAACATCGAACACTCCGTGACATAGAATTATTTTTTCTCTTTCATCACATGGCCGCAATAACAAAAAAATTTCATCTAAAGATTTAATTTTATGCTTATATTTCTCAAAAAACTCACTGCTCATTAATTTTTCTCATTAATTAATATTTGTTATCCTAGATACTTAAACCAAGATTTAGTTGCGGTCGCTATTGTTTTTTTATTCCACAACGGCGCATTAGCCCAATCTCTTATATTGTCTACCATAATACCAACACCGTCCTCAAATGAAACTTCCGGTGTCCAATTTAGCTCATTTTGTATTTTCTCAATATTTGCCCATGTAACTTGTGGTTCTCCTGGTCGTGAGGGTAAATAATCTACTGTTCCTTTTAACAGTTCCACGAGGTATTTTATACTTTTTGGTGAACCTCCTCCTAAATTATAAATAACATTATTTCTTGTTGACTCTGAAGCAAAATGAAAAGCTCTCGCAACATCAGTGACGTATACAAAATCACGTTTTTGCAATCCATCCCCAACCACAGTCAATTTTTTATTCTCAAGTTTTTGTTTTAAAAACACTCCAAATACAGCTCCATATGCTCCAGTAGTGCGAACTCTTGGACCAAAGGCATTAAAAATCCGTATAGAGATGACTGGAAGCCCATAGATGGAAGCCCAGTGCATAGCTACCTGCTCTCCCTGGTATTTGGACTGAGCGTACGGGTACTCTGGATTAATGGGATGATTTTCAGAAGTTGGAGTACTAGCCACCCCGTAACATGAAGACGATGCAGCATACAAGAATTTTCTCACATTTGATGCGCGTGCGCACTCCAAAACTTTAATTGTACCAAGAACATTTACTTCAAAATATTCAACCGGATTCTCTATCGACGGAATTATATCGCCAATACCGGCAAAATGGAAAATAGAATGAGCTCCCTTAAAAATTGATGACTGGATAGAGAGATTTAGAATGTCCTGAGAAAAAATTGTTAAATTAGGGTTATCAACATGATCAACAAGATTACTTTCATGACCACCAGAAAAATTATCAATTACTCTAACTGTATAATTGTTCTTTAAAAGAAGATCAACTGTGTGGCTTCCAATGAATCCAGCTCCTCCTGTTACAACAGCGATAGGGTTTTTCATCATTTTATTCCAAGCGATTTCATAGTTCTAATATTATAATATATCTCATTTTCCATGCTATTCGAAATTTTACCTTTCTTGAACGCAAGACATAAGCTTCTTACTGCGTCTTCAATGGAGTATTTGGGTTGAAAATTTAATATATTTTTAATTTTATCAGAATTTATATGATAAGATCTCAAATCATCGCTGGGTGTGGTAACGATTTTTATTTCATTTTTATCTAAAAATTGTTCGAGAACGACTTTTTTGACTAACTTAGCAATATCTTTTATTTTCATATTTTGATAACCAACGTTGAAGACATTTTTATGAATTAATTCATGTGGCGCATTCAAAAGAATTATACATACGTTAATATAATCCCGTACATCCAAATTTGGTCTTAATTGATCGCCTCCGAAAACTTTAATTTCATTATTCGTAATGGCATGGTTAGTTAAAATGTTTACCGACAAATCCAACCGCAACCGTGGGGCATAGCCACAAACAGTTGCTGGTCTAAAAGTTGTTACTGTGAAATTTTCAGAGCCAAAGTTGTTGAGTATTGGTTCACACATTCCCTTATATTTATTATATAATGTTAAGGGTACAAGTGGATGATCTTCCTTCACATTTTTTGCATCACTTACTCCATAAACGGAAGATGACGATGCATAAATGAATCGCTTTATTCCAGCTTCCTTTGCCGCATTTACCATTGGCTCAAAAGCATTCATATTTATTGAAGTTGAAACATCCTCATCTATTTCAAAAGAAGCATCATTTGAAATGCATGCCAAGTTAAGAAATGCATCATGACTCACCAATGCCTTAGATAAGAGCTTGATATCCCTAATATCCCCACTGATTAATTTAAGGTTTTCGTGACCTATAGGCAGATGATTACAACCAAAAAGTAGCAAATCATAAACAGTGACTTTAAACCCTAATTGGAGCAATTTTGGTACTAAGAGGCTTCCACAATAGCCCGCCCCACCAGTAACAAAGACTGACTTAATTTTATTATTCATGCCATAGGTTCCATCCATCAAATCCAAAATTTAGAGCCTAGAGCGTCTTTATAAAACATTTCAACTGTTTCTCTTGAAAAATCATCCAAATCTTTTCCAATCAAGTCCATTTTGTCTAGAATATCTTCACCAACAGTTATGATATCACATCCTAATTCTGCAGCTTGCACTACATTAAACAATTCTCGAGTACTAGCCCAAAGCAGTTCAACATTGTTTAACCTCTGCAACAAATCAACACACTGCGCCATAATTGGAGCTGGATCTCTTCCAGTGTCAGCAATGCGGCCAGCAAAAACTGATAATATAGCTGGGGTCTCATCAGTAAGGCATTCTGCAATATTTTTTATTTGCTCAACCGACATAATCGCTGTGACGTTCAGCTTTATTCTGTCCCGAGATAAAGATTTTATAATTGGGCCTGTAAACCTCCGTTGAGTGTTCATTACTGGTATTTTCACAAATATATTTTTACCCCAGGATGAGATGATTCGAGCTTGAGATTCCATTTCCTCTAAATCATCTGAAAAAACTTCTAAGGACAAAGGGAGGTCAGGGGCTATCTGAAGTACTTGTTTCGCAAAACTTTTGTAATCCTGAACTCCCGCTTTCCTCATCAAGGATGGGTTAGTAGTGAACCCTTTCACTACGCCAGTTTCTTTTAATCGTTTTATAACGGACAATTCCGCACCATCTGCAAAAATTTTTATTGAAAGTTTTAAGTTTTGAAGTTTCATATTTTAACTCTGGTTATAAATAGGTAAGCTCGCTACAATCTTCTTTACCGCTGATTTTAGATTTTTAGCATTAATACAAGTCTGCAATTTACTTTTAGTCTCTGCATAACCGTGGTCAACAAATATCGGTGTAAGGCCAGCACTACGGGCAGCTGATACGTCAGACCACCGATCTCCAATCAACCAACTATTTGACATATTAATATTAAATTTTTTTTTAGCATCAGTAAGCATTTTAATTCCTGGTTTCCTGCAAGAACATTGTTCTCTTTGACTATGACTACACATATATATTTCATCTATTAAATTTGTTTTCATTAATCTCTCATGCATCAACTGAACTTCGTAAAGTTGGGTGATGCCGTTGCCAATATCTGGCTGATTAGTAACAACAATTGTCAAAAATCCATTATTTTTCAAAGCTTTTAAGCTCTTGCAGATACCAGGATACAATTTAAATTCATTATATGTTTTCGGCGCATATGGTTTATCATTAATAATTATGGGCTTATTTATAACTCCATCTCTATCCAAAAAAACAGCAGAAAAGTCCATTGGCATATTTACCATTTTGTCTCATTTATTTTTAATTTTGGATGACTTACCAAGCAGTGCCAGCAAACGGCCTGAAACGCCTCTGCGTGTGGTGTGACATGTTCAGCGTTTACATTTGGGATAATTAAAATATGGTCTGCTACATTTTTAACGTAACCTCCATCTCTTCCAATAATTCCAAACACACAAGCTTGCCTTTCCACTCCTAGTTTAAGGGCCGATATTAAATTAGTGCTTACATTTCTTTTCTCGTTCCCTCCTCCAACAGACAGCACAAACAGCGCATCTTTCTCACTTAAGTTGCTAACCTTCAGCCATTCAGAATAAATGGTTTCCCACCCATCATCGTTTGCTCTTGCCGTTAACTCTGAAACATTATCAGACGGGCTATAGCACTCTATTCCACATATTTTTCTAAAATCATTTACGGCATGACTAGCATTAGCGGCACTACCACCAATTCCTAAAAAAAATATTCTTCCTTTTCTTTTTCTAAGTTCAAAAATTTCATTAGCCATTTTCTCTAACACTTCAGTACTTAATTGAGAGGCTATATTTATTGCTTCTTTCAGGAATTTAGAACTATGACTCAATGGAACCCCACAACGGTTAAACAACACAGAAAGTTTATGTCGTTAGTCTAGTGCAATAGTTACGCCAGATCCATTGAATCTTCACCAATTAATTAAATTTTTCATTAGGAGAAATCCCAAAACTGATTTGGACAGCATATGGCATTTTGTCTACAACAATTTCTAACACGAGGGTATTAATTTAAATAGCTACGTAAATGTTGAAAGTACGTTTAGGTATCCGTCGGCACGAGTCTTCGATCACTTCAAAATTGCAAACAACGCAAAGCAACCATAGATAATTTTTTTGTAAAAGGACAACGTTCAATTTTGGCAAAGAATTTGCAACATTCGACAGAACAACAATCTTTAACGATTTTTTTTAATCGCGAGTATGCAGGAGCAATTCATGAACCAGGCACTCTCTCAAATAAAAACAATTTCAACCCATAACGAGCAGTGGGAAGAAATCAATGCTTTTGGAAAACAATTCAACGCGCATTTCCAATCAGGACACACATCCAAGTTAATTCAGTTCCTCGAGAGCTTTTCAATCAGCTATCCACTGCATCGTGATTTGATAAAACAGGCATACATCCATTGTAATCAATTTGGAATATCTTCATTAGCTAACGAATGTGCAAGAATCTATACTGAGACTTGTTCAACACTCTCAAAAATTGGACGCACTCAGTTTGGGTTACCAACTATTTTTGAATTTAACTATCAAAATGAACTAGATAGTGAATTGATTGAGCAAGCAGCATTCACTAAAATTCTTTTGGATCTTGAGATGCTAACAATCAAACCAGTATTATGTTTAAACAATCTCCAGAAAAGCCCATTTCTTAAAGCTTTTTCACCTTACCTAGAGGAATGTGTTGAAATAATGTCAGAGAACCCAAATGCCGCAAGGGCTCTTTATGAAGTATCTAGATTTTCGCCTTACGTACCTATGTTTTATAAATTTTCTGAAACTCAATATGGCCACAATGCTAATTTTATAATCGATTGTCATAATGATCTTGTTTCAAAAGATATAGTATTTTATCCGTTCACCATTAAGGATATTACAACTGAAAAAGCAAAATCTTTTTTAAGCTCATTCGGTCTTTTGGAAAAGGATGAATTTGTAATTTTTTATTTGCGAGAAGAGGGTTATGTTGAGGCAGGAAATTCTAATAAAAAAATATTTTATCTCGAACAATTCTATGATTCAATCAATTATTTTCTACGGCAAGGACTAAAAGTTGTTCGACTTGGACATTCAAAAATGAGTCCTATGTGCAAGCGACCAGGCTTCATCGATTTGACAAATGTTGAAAGACCGTACGAAGTCGATATATTTTTATGTGGGAAAGCACAGCTATATTTTGGCAGTGGTTCTGGTCCTATCAGTCTTGCTAGAAATTTTGGCATACCTTGCTGTGAAATAGCACGAATTAATTACTCAGGGACGAATCCTAACAGTTTTTCTCAATATTTAATTTTTGAAGATACCAAAACTCAAATTGAACTAACATTCTCTGATATGAACTCATTAAGCCTCAACTCAAATTTATCACTGCAACCGTTTTTAGCTAGAAACTTAAACCCGCGCTTACCAAATTCTACTGATAATTTGCTGTTTGCCAAGGAATCAATGGACTACATAACCAAAGGCAAAATATTCGACTTGAACAAAAATCATAAGTCTCAAAGAGCGAATTTTAATATTGCTGGTGGTGTCAGTTCAAGTAGCCTTCCATTTTTGAAATGAACATAAAATCTTGGAGAATTAAGTGAATAAAATTTTTACAAAACCAGAAATTACTGGATTAGCCTATTATAATGACTGTGATTTCTTTCGACAAATTTTCGAGCTCCTCTGTTCAAAGGGTGATTTCAAAAAAGTGATTGAATATTTAGAGGGCTTTTTCACTGTATATCCACTGCAAAGACATGATCTGATATCAGTTTATTTTCATTGTATGACAAGTATTGGCAATGCAAAAATTGCATATGAAGCTATAAGAATTTTTGTGGAGACGACTGAACAACTTGCTCGGATCGGAGAAGAACAGTTTAGTGCACCACTTGTAGTAGAACAAAATGGATTTTTGACACGAATTGGAGAGGCTGTCGATCAAACGGCACTTACTCATTTATATCAAGAGCTTGGATTGCTAAAGAAAAAACCAATAATTTTTTCTGCTAATAAGTTGCAGTTAGCAAATGAAGCTTTTCTACCGTATGTTGAAGATTACTTTGACATAATAGTTGATGCATCACTGTCCAACTACTTTGAGCGTATTAGACCAATATCTCCTTATCAACCAGCTTTTTATAAATTTTCTGATAGTCAGTATGGTCATAATGGTAATTTCTTTTGGAACTGCCAAAAACAAATATCTTCAAAAGGGATCAGCTTACAACCATTTAAACTAAAAGATATAACAATCGAAAAAGCCATGGAATTTCTTAAGACTTATGATATTTCCTACGAGGATGAATTTGTAGTCTTGCATTTGCGAGAAGTTGGCTATTTCGATGCTGCTCATCATGGGTGGCGGAATGCGCCTCCATCAGATTTTATAGATACAGTAGATTATTTTTTAAGCCAGGGGCTAAAAGTTGTACGTATTGGGCATTCTAAAATGACACCAATGCCTGAGCGATCTGGCTTTATTGACCTTACTCAAACAGAGAAACCAGACGAGGTTGATCTATTCTTATGCGGAAAAGCTAAATTTTATTTTGGTAGCGGCTCTGGTCCTGCAAGCATTGCACTTCATTTTGGAGTTCCATGCTGTGAAATAAGGCGCGTTGCAGCAACCGGAGCAAGACAACACCATTTTGTACAGAATATACCATTCAAAGAAAAGAAAAGCGGATACACTTTAAGATTTGAAGATTTTTGGAACCATAACGTTGAACATATTCATGCTCCGTTAGTCTTTAATAATTTAGGTTGGGTGCCATCTTTTCCTACTCCTGAAAAAAACTTACAGTTTGCAAAAGAGTCTCTAGAATACGTAACAAGAGGAAAGATTTTTCAAGTCAATCAATCCTGTCAAGGACAACGAGAGAAGTATCAGATCTGGGGTGGAATGTGCTCTGAAAGTTTACCTTTAATATATTAAGGAGTTCTCTATACTAATTGTTAAGATCCTTCTTAAATTAATTTCCATGTTAATCAATTCGGTATCCAGTTTAGTCAAGTGATGTAGAATCGATTTAGATCTAAAGTAAGCCAATTCGTAACTTAATACTCACGCCAAAATATTACTTTCGAATAGAGAGAAGTGATATTAGTAACTTTGATCTTCCTTAGATTTTCAAATTTTTGCATAATTGCTAATGTCAATTATTTCTTAAACTTTTCAACAAATCATAATAATTGAAAGATTTTCCTGAGCCTCATGATTAAAAATTAATTCTTAAAATTGAAATTCTGATATTTTAACAAATTAATGTCAAAAAAATCACCATTAATTTAACGCTACGGAGTAAACGTATCGTATCAGGAATCAGAAAAGTTCTGTATACATAATCCTGATCCAATATTTAATAGTTATCAAATAAAACGCTGTATCATCAAAGTAATAGTTTAAAATAATAACTATTTTTATCAATCAACGCCATCATAAGATTAGTTCCTATGAACAATTTTTGTTTAAGTAAGTAAAAGACTTTTTTTTAATAAAGCAGGTTGTTAAAAAAACTTCTAAACAATTTTTTTGAACTGTCGTTCTATTTTTTGTCAAGTTAATGATAAAAGATTGGGAGATCTAAAATGTCTGTTGTAATAAATACAAATTATGCTGCTGTATTAGCAAGAAAGAACTTAGCTGAAGTTCA
>JAQWUC010000047.1 GCA_029242355.1 Paracoccaceae bacterium
AGCGTCAATAACTGCACGTAATCGAGGGTTTGAGGTTTCGTTGTTCGAAATAAAGGACTTGATTGGAGGGCAATTAAATTTGGCTAGTAAAATTCCAGGCAAGGAAGAATTTATAGGTCTTCTAGAATATTATAACAACGAGATATTACGTTTGGGAATAAACTTATATCTCAATTATGAGGTTACAATTAGTGAATTGCGATTATTTGATGAAGTGATTGTAGCCACTGGCGTAACTCCTCGCGATGTAAATTTCAAAGTTACAGATGCAAGTAAAGTGGTTTCTTATATTGATATTTTAAACGGAACGAAATTAGCTGGAAAAAATGTAGCTATTCTAGGAGCTGGAGGTATTGGCTTTGATGTAGCTCAATTCTTGGTTAGTGATAAAACAAGCTCAACACTTAACTTACCTAAATGGCTTCTAGAATGGGGGGTAGTTGACCCTGAATTGGTTCGAGGAGGGGTTAGACCGAAAGGATTGGAGTTTAGTTTGCCTGAAAGAGAGGTTAGTCTCTTTCAAAGAAAGAACGAAAAAATTGGCCGTCGCCTGGGTAAGACGACTGGATGGATTCATAGAGAAAGTTTGAGGAGAAAGCATGTAAAGATGATTTCTGGAGTGAAATATGAAAAAATTAGTTCAGAAGGACTAACCCTTAGCTATGTAGATTTAGAAAAAGATCAAGAAACACTAGCGTTTGATACAATTATACTATGTGTGGGACAAGAACCTGAGCGTACTCTTTTTGAAAAGTTATTAGATAAAGATATCTCGTCTCATGTTATTGGTGGAGCTAATATCACAGCTGAATTGGACGCTAAGCAGGCAATTGACCAAGGGACCCGATTGGTTTTATCTTTTTAATTTTTTAAACGTCTTTGTCGCATTTATAAGTTCAGAGGATATGCCAGGCTCAGACATTGCGTGACCGGCATCGTGTACAATAATTAATTTTGAATTGGACAGTGAACTATGAACTTTTTCTGCTGTCTCTGGTGGGCAGATCATATCAAAGCGACCTTGAATAATTATTGTGGGAATTTCTCTGATGAACTTAAGGTCATGAATAATTTGCTCATCATTTTTTAAAAATCCTCTATTAATAAAATAATGGTTTTCTATTCGAGCAAATGCTTTTGCATATTCAATTGATGGATTGTAGCTGTTTCCGAATGATTTAAAAGAAGCTAAAGAATTTTCCCAGACGGTCCATGCTCGGGCATACTTTGCCTGCTCAGATGGGGAGCTTCCAAATAATCGCCGATGATAAGCAGTCAGAAGGTCGGTTCTTTCAGAAACTGGTATGATGCTTTCAAAATTTCTCCAGGCTTCTGGTAAAAACTTCGCCGCTCCATGTCGAGTGTAAACCCAATCCAACTCACACTTTGTCATGGTGAATACGCCGCGTAGGATTATACCTGTAACATTATCAGGAAATTGCTCAGCGTAAATTAGTGATAATGCAGCTCCCCAACTACCTCCAAACAATATGAATTTTTCTATTCCTAAATTAATTCTGATAACTTCTATATCTAGGATTAAATTCCACGTCGTGTTTTTTTCCACGCTTGCATGTGGTTTTGATTTTCCACAACCGCGTTGGTCAAAAAGTATTATTCTGTAAAAGCTAGGATCAAAATAACGACGCATGTTTGGATTACAACCGCCACCGGGACCTCCGTGCAGTACTAAAACGGGACTTCCATTTGGATTCCCACATTCTTCAATGTATATTTTATGACCATCGCCCACATCAACAATATTTTGTCTATATGGTTCAATTGGAGGATATAAAATATCATTTATGGGCATCGTTGGTTTAAAAAAGTTTTCTCTCATGGTTGCACAAACATATAAATGAACTAGTGTTACTAACACTTCCAAAAAAGGAATTACTAGAATGTCATCGGACAATACAATTGATAATGATGAAGTATTAAAGTTTCAAGCTATGGCAGAGGAATGGTGGGATCCATCTGGTAAATTTAAACCCTTGCACATGCTTAATCCGTGTCGACTACAATATATTACAGAACAGATTTCATGGCATTTTGAATTAAAGCTAGATCATTCCAAACCATTTAAGGGATTAGAGATTTTGGATATTGGTTGTGGAGGAGGACTTTTATCTGAACCGATGGCTAGGATGGGGGCTCAAGTGCTTGGTGCTGACGTAACCGCACAAAATATTCCAATAGCGCGCGCGCACGCTAATCAATCTGATTTGACCATTGATTATAAGCACGCGTCTGCTCAGGATCTTGCGAATGATTCACTGAGGTTTGATGTAATTCTCAATATGGAAGTAATTGAGCACGTTGCAAATCCGTCTAGTTTTTTAGAGACGTGTAGTGAGCTTCTTAAGCCAAACGGTTTAATGATTTGTTCGACGATTAATAGGAATATGAAAAGTTATGTAAACGCTATTATAGGGGCCGAGTATATAATGAGGTGGTTGCCCAAAGGTACGCATGATTGGTCTAAGTTTTTAACACCAGATGAACTTAAAAATTTAACAGTTTTAGCTGGCTTAAAGGTTGTTGATATAAAAGGCTTTTCTTTCAACAAGTTATTATGGAAGTGGTCGATCTCAACTAATGATTTGGACGTTAATTATGTTGTATCTAGCGTAAAGTGAATGAGTTAGGTCTTATTTGACTAAACACTTTAGCCATATTTTGTCTAGTCTATCAATTTCCTCCATTTTAAACTTATTTTCATGCTTCCAGTATTTACCATCAGGGACAAAGTAATTTAATTTAGTTTCTAGTCTCAAGGCCAAGTTAAATTGCTTTTTGTCAATATTTCTAGGAGTCTCAGTGGTCTCAGTTGTTATGGAAGAAAAGTCTTTTCTTCTATATACTAGACGACTTTCTTTCTCTTTGGACAAGTTATAAACGTTGCATCCAACTAAGCCCGCAAAACATTCAAAACGAGAGGTTTTTGCTTCTAACGACCTTAAAGAAATATCCTTTCTTAAAGGATCAGCTGTTCCAAAGCCATAAAAATGGGTCTTGCCGCTACCATAAACCATGTCACAACCTAAGAAAAATAAGTTGTTTGGTTTAAAAGTAGCGAGCGCCCAATAAGCAGCTGTTATTGCCATTGTTCCTCCTGCATAAACAAACCCTCCATAAGAGTTTTGTACAGATACATATTTGTCAGCTGACACAAGACATTGTGTGGAACTTGGCTTTGGTCTTTTTTCATTTGGGAAATCAGTTGGAAATATATTATGTGTCCAATCAGGGCGAATTTTCCAGGCATTGTTTATTACAATTAGCGAACTGAAAGGAGCCAAAGACCAATCTTTCGCAATAACAGCATTTGGTGCACTTCCTAGGATTAAAATGTTTTTAACTTTCAATATAAGTCCTTTTCCTGTGGCTAAAAACTATATTTAATTTTCTAAATTATTTAGTATTATTCGAAGATCTCTTAAGAAGGGGATAATCGACTTTGTTTTTTCTGCTCCCATAACCTTCATTAGATTGCCTAAGATAGGTTCTATTGAATCTACAGCACGGTTTCGTGCATTTTTACCAGCCGTACTTATAGATATAAGTTTGCTTCTTGCATCGTCCCAGTCAGGTCTAGTATGGATATATCCCATTGCAGAAAGTTTTGTTAGAGTATTGGTAATAGCTCCTTTTGTTAAATTGAAGCTTCGAGCTAGTTGAACAGGTGTTTTTTCTCCATCCAATGTTGCAATATGATTAAGAATCGCAAATTGGGATAGTTTCATCCCAATTGGGAGTGATTTGGATAGCTGTATCTTAAAAAGATGATCTATTGCTGATATTTCGCTGAATAAGGATACTGCTAAAGGATCATTAATTGGCTTAGACATTAATAATTGAGTTTTGTTGTTTACGACACGAATCTAAGGGCCCATTTTTTTCTAAGATAGACAGTTCTTTATGTCCTCTAACATGGGAACCAGAGAAAAATATTTGTGGTTTAGCAGTTCTCTCGTTGCTTTGCTGGTTCATTTCAGTTTTTCTATTTGGTTCCATATCTAAATTTTTCGCTACGAATGATATATCTTTATTTGTTAATTTATTTTTTTGCTAAAAGATAATAATCGTAGAAGCTAGAAGTATAAATTTCGATAACCATTAGTTTGTTACTTTCAGAATTAAAAGATATCTTGTAAATACAGCAATACTTTAGATGGAATGTCTTATCATGCAAGGTAAATGTTAAAAGATAAGAAAATTGTGAGAACATTGTAATGTCAATAAGTAGAAAAATATTTGATATGAATGCTTTAAAAATGAAGCAAAATCGGGCACATATCTTGGGGCAAGTAAATTTTGTGGACGAATTTGCAATAAATCACAGCATAGAGATATTGTCTGATATCAAAAGACAGTTTAATCATATAGCGATTGTTGGAAATAAAGCAAAGCTTTGGGCTAATGGTCTTGGATTTAAAAATGCGAATCTAATTGATGAGGCTGAAACCTTAAATTTTAAAAATAAACAGTTTGATCTTATAATACACGCACTCTCTTTGCATCGTTGTAATGATCCATTAGGTCAGTTGATACAGGTTTGTCATGTTTTAAAACCTGACGGTCTTATGTTGGCTTTTCTTTGTGGGGGTGAAACTCTTCGAGAGGTAAGAACGTCTTTTGAGGCTGCTGAAATTGAGATTGAAAATGGTGTTTCGCCTCGGGTATCTCCAATGATTGAAATTAGAGATGCTGGAAATTTATTGGTTCGGGCAGGCTTCGCTCTAACTGTAGCTGAAAGAACAAACTTAGAGGTGACTTATAAATCACCAATTGATTTACTTTATGATCTTCGGGGTATGGGCGAAACGAGCATTTTGTATAACCGAAAAAAAAGTTTTTTAAAAAGAAGTACATTTAACAAATTTTTAGAGATTTATTCTAATAGGCATAATGTGCCGCGGGGACATGGAGTAAGAGCAACCTTTCAACTTTTATGTTTAACGGGTTGGGCGCCTTCTATTAATCAGCAAAAGCCGTTAAAGCCTGGTTCAGCTTCACACCATCTTTCAGAAGTTTTGAGCACATACAAGTTGTAAAAAAGTGTAAAAGTCTTTACCCCTAAAGCAAGTGAAATAATGTTTGATAAGTTTCTTCTTTGTATTATTTCACTAGTCAGTTGGTATTGACAAGTTTAATTTAGGACAAGGGAAGGTGGGGACTTGAAATCTGAAGATTTAGTATTCGCTGGTCAGGGTAGATTGACTTATGCAAGTGATAACCATCCTCCAATCCCTCGCTCAAAAATTGGTATCATAATTGGAAATTTGGGAACGCCAGATGCAACTGATTACTGGTCAATGAGAAGGTATTTGAGCGAATTTTTATCTGACCGTAGGGTTATTGATTATTCCCCAGTTATTTGGCAACCATTATTGCAATTAGTAATTTTATCAAAAAGACCTTTTTCTTCAGGGGCCGCCTACCGAGGTATTTGGAATAAAGATGACAATGAAAGTCCACTATTAACGATCGTGCGTAACCAGAAACTGAAATTAGAGGCGTATTTCAAAGATGTTTACGGTGACGCGATAGTTCTAGATTTTTGTATGCGATATGGTAATCCTTCTACACTAGAAGTCATGGAAAAATTACAAGCTGCGGGTTGCGAGAAAATCCTTTTTTTCCCACTTTACCCTCAATATGCGGCACCTACTACTGCTACTGCGAATGATCAGGTATTTAGGTCCTTAATGAAAATGAATTGGCAACCGACAATCAGAACTGTTCCAGCATATTATGAGAATGATCTATATATAGAGTCATTAGCTTCCTCGGTTAAAGAAGCATATAATAAAGTGAAAAAAAAACCAGAACATTTAATAGTATCATACCATGGAGTACCTGAAAGGTACTTGTTGGACGGTGATCCGTATCACTGTCAATGTCAGAAAACAACTCGCTTGCTCATAACTAATTTAGGGTGGAAAAATAAGGATGTGACTACTACTTTTCAATCAAAATTTGGTCCTGAAAAGTGGATTGGTCCAGCAACAGTTGATTATGTTGCGGCTCTAGCAAAAAGAGGTATTAAAAATATAGCTATAGTAGCGCCAGCATTCTCAGCCGATTGTGTTGAAACTTTAGAAGAGATAAACGAAGAGATTCGCGCTAGTTTCCTAGAATCAGGTGGAGAAACATTTATTTACGTACCTTGTTTAAATGATAGAAAAGATCATATCTTTGCACTTGGAAAAATTATAGAAAACGAATTAATGGGTTGGGTTTGAATCAGATAAGGGTTTATAATAATCTAGTAGGTAAGGTTACTGATTATTTTGCTAAGGTGATATAATGACCCAGACTCATGAGTCGGAAGATGACAAACGAAACGAAACCGTATTCATAAATATTAATGGAGAATTGCTTGAACGTAATTCTGCTAAGATTTCAGTTTTTGACAGTGGATTTCTTTTAGGTGACGGTGTTTGGGAGGGATTGCGACTTTATAATGGTAAGTGGGCATTCTGGGAAGAGCACTTAGACCGTTTGTTTCAGGCGGCTAAGGCGATAGATCTTGATATTGCCCGAGATAAAGTGGCTCTTTTTGAAATGCTTGAATACACAAGAGCACGTAATAAAATGCATACGGGCGTTCATGCAAGGTTGATGGTCACGCGTGGAAAAAAAACAAAACCATTTCAACATCCTAAGCTTTCTATTTATGGGCCAACAATAGTAATTATTATGGAGCATTCAACTCCAGCAAGCAATTTACAAAAAGGTATAAAGTTGGCGACAGTGCCTCAAGTAAGAGGTCTGCCAATGAGTCAGGAC
Organism: Paracoccaceae bacterium; assembly: GCA_029242355.1. GTDB lineage: Bacteria > Pseudomonadota > Alphaproteobacteria > Rhodobacterales > Rhodobacteraceae > JAYZEV01. The sequence goes on from JAQWUC010000047.1 coordinate 6,796, forward strand.
CCCAAGCTTAATAGCCACTCAAAATTGAATTGTGTTTTAGCATGTATTCAAGCAGAAAAATCAGGCGCTGATGAAGCTTTAATGTTAGATCCTCTTGGTTTTGTAAATACAACGAATGCATGTAATTTCTTTGTAGTCAGAAATAATGCTGTTTGGACGTCGACTGGTGATTATTGTATGAATGGCATTACCAGAAAAAAAGTTATAGAAATTTGCACCGAAAACAACATACCAATTTATCAGCGAAATTTTACAATATCTGAAGCTTATAGTGCTGATGAAGCCTTCATTACAGGAACTTTTGGCGCTCAGACTTTTGTAAGTGAAATTGATCAACGTAAAATTGGCAATGGAACGATGGGATTAATTACTAGTAAAATCAAGCAATATTACATGACGAAAATTCACAATGAGTGTTAAGAGAATTGCGATGTGGTCTGGACCAAGAAACCTTTCTACGGCACTAATGAGAAGTTTTGCCTCAAGAATAGATTGTACTGTGATAGACGAACCATTTTATGCGGCATATCTTAAAGCAAGCGAAATTGAGCACCCCATGAAGGATTTGATTTTAAAAACCTATAATGTCGACCCTAAAGAAGTTGCTCAAAATTGTGTCGAGAGTGAAGTAAATACAAAAATACAATATCAAAAGCATATGACACACCATATGTTAGATCCGTTTGATCGTTCTTTTGTTTATTCAGTTTCAAATGCTTTTTTAGTTAGATCGCCAGAAAAAGTAATCAAAAGTTTTGGAAAAAAAATAGCAGACTTTGCTTTGAAAGATCTCGGTTATATACAACAAGTAGATTTATTTGACATGGTTTGTAATAAAGTTGGCAGCCCCCCTCCCGTAATTGATGCAGATGATTTATGTGCTAATCCAGCAGTCATATTACCCAAGTTGTGTACAAAATTGGGTATTAGTTACTCTGATAAGATGCTAGCTTGGAGTACTGGTTCACATTCTTATGATGGAGTGTGGGGTCGCTATTGGTATCGGTCCGTAAATAAGAGTTCAGGATTTATTCCTCCTGAAGATAATTTCGACAAACTCTCTAGTTTTCAAAGGAATCTTATTAATGAAGCCAACCTATATTTTGATCGTCTTAACGAGTACAAAATTTCTTTTTGAGTTAATATCCGTATTTAGTTGATTCCGGTCTAGGGTACCAGGGTTCAACTAAATTGTCATTTAAAATATAGTATAATAAGGCTTTCGTTCGAGAAAGGGAACTTAAAGTGGTTCAAAAAGTAACTCGTTTGGTTCAAAACTACGTGAGCCTGTATGACAATCCAATGCAATGGAGACTAGGGATGATTAGATTTTATGTTTAGTTGCGTAGCATGACAATTTTTAAAGTTCACCCGTTTTGATACTAAGCATAAAATTTTCTGAAAGGTAACATTGGATTCAAAGCTTCCATTCACTCCAATTTGATTGAATGTTTGGTTAAGTGAATTAGGTTTCTGTTTAATCACCCGCCATTATTTCTGCACCAGTTTCTTGGTTCACAACCTTCATAGACAAACGAACTTTTCCTCTATTGTCAATTTCTAGTAATTTCACTTTTACGTCTTGACCTTCTTTAAGAACATCTTTTGGATGGTTCACTCTTTCTGAAGCTATCTGACTGACGTGAACAAGGCCGTCCCTTTTTCCAAAAAAATTGACGAATGCCCCAAAGTCCATAAGTTTTACAACTTTTCCCGAATAAATTACACCTACCTCAGGTTCTTCAACGATAGCATTTATCATCTCTTTTGCTTTAATTATGCTTTCCTCATTGGGTGATGCAATCTTGATCACACCCTCATCATTAATATCAACTTTTGCTCCTGATATTTCTACAATCTCTCGAATAACCTTACCGCCTGATCCGATTACTTCTCTTATTTTATCCGCGGCGACATTCATTGTCTCGATTCTCGGTGCATGAATGGAAAAGTCAGATGTTCCTGATAATGCCTTATTCATTTCATTTAAAATATGAACCCGACCATCTTTTGCCTGAGCCAGGGCCTTTTGCATAATGCTCGGCGTGATTCCAGCAATCTTAATATCCATTTGTAGAGATGTTATTCCAGCTTCTGTTCCCGCTACTTTGAAATCCATATCACCAAGGTGATCTTCGTCACCTAGAATATCTGTCAGAACGGCATAGTTTTTTCCTTGTAAAATTAAACCCATTGCTACTCCAGCAACCGCTGATTTGAGTGGCACACCTGCATCCATCATTGACAGAGAAGATCCACATACTGTCGCCATAGAAGACGATCCGTTAGATTCAGTGATTTCAGATACCAACCTAATAGTGTAAGGAAAATCTGTACTAGCTGGAAGGACTGCCTGAAGAGCTCTCCAAGCAAGCTTTCCATGACCAATCTCTCTGCGGCCTGGCCCCATATTTCTTCCGCACTCACCTACTGAATAGGGTGGAAAATTGTAATGTAGTAAAAAATTTGATCTACTCGATCCATGAAGGGCGTCAATAATTTGCTCATCATCACCAGTACCCAGCGTCGTAACTACGAGACCTTGCGTTTCTCCTCGGGTAAATAGAGCAGATCCATGTGTTCGCGGGAGTAAGCTTGTTTCAGAAACAATTGGTCTTACCGTCTCAAGGTCTCTTCCATCGATTCTTTTTCCAGTTTTGATGATGTCGCCTCGGACTACATTAGCTTCAAGTTGCTTGATCGAGCTGTTCAAATGCTCATCGGTCAGATGATCTTCACTTAGGCTCGCTTTAATTTTTTCAATTGCTTCGGATATCGCTTTTTGTCTTTGCATTTTGTCAGTAATAGAAAACGCAGCTCGCATTGCTTTTTCACCTGACTTTTTAACAGCTTTATCTAATTCTTTCGTATCAGGTGGTACAAAATCAAATGGTTCCTTGGCACAACTCTCAGCCATTTCGACGATCATATCAATAACTGGTTGCATGCCTTCATGTCCGAATTTTACAGCTCCGAGCATTTCATCTTCAGAAAGTTCGTATGCTTCTGACTCAACCATCATTACAGCGTCTTTAGTTCCAGCTATTACTAAATCTAACTTTTGCTCCGGGTTGTTTCTTAAATGATCCATATCGTCTATGGGTGGATTTAAAATATATTTTCCATTTGAGAACCCAACTCTTGCACAACCAATCGGGCCCAAGAAAGGTGCGCCGGATAGAGTTAAAGCCGCTGATGCTGCAATCATTGCAATAACATCAGGATCATTTTCTAGATCGTGGCTGAGCACTGTGCAGGTAACTTGAACTTCATTTTTGAACCCGTCTACAAACAAAGGCCTAATTGGTCTATCAATTAGGCGGCTTGTTAGTGTTTCTTTTTCAGAAGGTCGCGCTTCTCTTTTGAAAAAACCACCAGGGATCTTCCCTGCAGCATAATATTTTTCTTGGTAATTTACTGTGAGCGGAAAAAAATCTTGTCCAGGTTTACTTTCTTTCGAAAAAACTACTGCAGCAAGCACTGATGTTTCGCCATAAGTGGCTACTATAGTTGAATCGGCTTGGCGCGCAATTTTACCCGTTTCAAGTGTTAAGGTTTCGCCACCCCACTCGATTGATTTTTTCACTACTTTAAACATTATTTTCCTTTTTCCGCTCTTTTTCTAAGGGCTTTCTAACTTGCTTACGTTTAACAAACTTGGTCATTTAGTAATGACAATAATTTTTTACATTTTTACGATCTATACGTAATCGGATCAAATTAACTACAATTTTTCAAATTTAAACTTCACTAAATTCTTATCTTCTAATTCCTAACCGTTCGATTAGGTCTTTATAACGCTGCTCATTTTTACTCTTTACATAGTCCAATAGATTTCTTCGTCGAGAGACCATTTTAAGAAGGCCTCTTCTTGAATGATTATCTTTTTTATGTGTTTTAAAATGTTCTGTAAGGTTTGTAATTCTATTGGTTAGGATCGCTACTTGTACCTCTGGTGAACCTGTATCTTCTTTTGAATTAGAAAATTCTGAAATTACTTTTGTCTTCAACTCTTTTGTTATCGACATCGTTCTCTCCTTTAAATGTTGCTTAGATTACTCTCCTTAAAGGCCGGGATGTCGTCCAGCAGCAAAAATAGAGAAGTGATCAAAAAAAATATTAAACACTGTCTATACGGTATTTCTGAAATTATGCAATGCATTTAACAGCACTAAGCAAAGTTTCTTTTTTTAAAACCATTTTATTGGTTTTTGATCATATGTAATATAAAGTGGGTGTTTTGGTTGATTGTTTTTCGTTAGTCCCAAATGGTATGCAGGAATACGCATGGACTTAATAATTTTAACTACAATATCTGCCTGATTAAGATAGGTGCCGTGGTTACCCCAAGCACATAAAACTTTATCGGCGAAAATAAGGTTTTTCTGTATAATATTGTTATTTTCGGATCCAATTGGTTTAGGCCAATCTTTCATAATTTTGGGACTTTTGGTCCTAAATGCAAACAGGTTACATATAATAAATGCTTTGTACCCAAGTAATTCAGTTCTTTTTTGACATCTAGCAATAGTTGGATCATTTTTGAGTTCTGTTGCCGTTGAAGGGTTGAGCAGAATAAATAAAAGATATTTTTTTGCTTTGACATGTTTTCGAATAAGTGAGTACCGATATTTTTTACAATGTGAATAAACTGCGCTTGAGTGCAGACCGTTTTCTTCAAATTTGGATGTTATTAGTTCATTCATTGGCAAAAAAAGAGAATACTCTCTTTGGAAAAAAATAATTGTTAGTAACTTTACCAATCGCTATTGGTTCGTTATTAAAACAGACAAATGCTTCAAAGGTTTCTTTTGACGGATCTCCATTAATGAGAATTTTCTTTCCATGTTTTATTTCGTTGGCATCACAAATAAGGCAATCAAAACGCTGAAGTTGATCAAGAGGCATTTCAACAGGTTGTATATGAGCAAGAATTTTTGGTATATTTTCTTTAAAAATAATGTCATCAGAAATGACGTTTGATAATGTGAAAGGACCTGAGGCTATTCGACGTATCTGACCTGCATGAGCGAAGCAACCAAGTTTTTCACCAATATCTCGTGCAATTGACCTGACATAACCTCCTTTTCCACAAATCATTTCCATTATTACTGAGTCCGCATCAACTCTTTCAATAATTTCCAATTTTTCAATGAACAGATTTCGAGCTTTTAGATTTAGGTCTGTAATTCCATAACGAGAGAGCTTATACGCTCTATTGCCATTTATTTTTACTGCAGAATACTTAGGCGGTATTTGTTGTATATTCCCTCTGAAATATTTTAAAATCTCTGTTAATTGAATATCGGTTGGTCGATCGTCAGATACTCTTATAATATGTCCTGTTACATCATCCGTGTTTGTAGCAGAACCCAAATGTATCTTGAATTGATAAGTTTTATGAGCATTCATAAGGTAAGGTATTGTCTTTGTTGCTTCTCCCAGAGCGATTGCTAAAATTCCAGTTGCATCTGGGTCAAGTGTTCCCGCATGACCAGCTTTCTGGGCATTAAGAAGCCACCTCACTTTATTTACAATTGTTGCGGATGTGTAGCCTACATTTTTGTCGACCACTAGCCATCCATTTAATGCTTTGCCTTTTGAACGACGAGACACTGAACTTCCTTTTATATTCAAAAATAACTATTTATGACTTTTTAGTTTAAGATATCGCGTCTAACCGTTGGGTTTTGCAGTAGTTTACTCGTTTTGTCCATTTGATCAAACGTTTCGTCCTCTATAAAGCGTAGATCTGGTACAAATTTAAGATTAAGGTTTTTACCAAGAATTTTGCGTATAGCGCTTTTGTGTTTAGCTAAGCTTTTCACTACCTCTTGGGCATTCTTGCCACCAAGAGGTAGTACAAAAACCATAGCTAGCTTAAGATCGCTTGAACATCTGACTTCGCTGACAGTGATAGGAACGTTTGTTAGGGCATCTTCGTATAATTCGTTTTTGGTAAGTATATCAGAGATGCTTCGACGAACTAATTCAGCTACGCGTAACTGTCTGTTTGATAGTCCAACACCTTTTGACAAATTGTTATTTGCTCTTTGCATCTTTGCCTCTTTAAAATTCTAAAACTTAAGCTTGGTATAAAAATCTTATGTCTTATCAATTTGCTTGGTACTTAACTATACTCTATATAAGGGGTATTAAAAGGAGTTTTAACATGACAGATCCTATAAAAATTTCAGTCTTAGGGGCTTCTGGTAGGATGGGAAGAATGCTTTTGAAAGCTGTGATGGAAAATACAGGGACAATCCTTGTTGGAGCAACAGAGCAAGATGGTCATAATTGGATTGGGCAGGATGTTGGTAAGATAACTTTAGGCAAAGAAAATGGGATAATTGTATCCAATCAACCACGCGATGTCGTTTTAAAGTCTCAGGCAATCATAGATTTTACGCATCCGACCGTAAGCATTCAGTATTCGACACTTGCTGCTCAAGCTCGGATAGTTCACGTGATCGGAACTACGGGGTTTTCAAACTCGCAATTAAATAAAATTGGTCTCGCTGCACAACACGCCACCATTATTAGAGCTGGAAATATGAGTTTAGGCGTTAATCTGTTAACAATTTTGACAAAAAGTGTGGCAAAGGCTCTTGGAGAAGAGTACGATATCGAGATTCTCGAGATGCATCATAATAGAAAAATAGACGCACCATCGGGTACTGCTTTAATGCTTGGTGAAGCCGCTGCGAGTGGAAGAAAAATCTCTTTGAATAGCCCAGCAGATAAGTCTATTTTTGATTTGAAAGCTGAAAGAAAAAAGGGATCGATTGGTTTTGCCTCCTTACGTGGTGGCGATGTTGTTGGAGAACATGATGTTATCTTCTCGTCTATGGGGGAGCGAATAATATTAAGGCACGTAGCTACCGATCGTATGATTTTTGCTCGAGGGGCCATTGCCGCGGCAATATGGGGTGTAGGTAAAGTGCCAGGAGAATATGATATGACTGATGTCTTAGCCTTATAATAAGAAATTAAGAGGATTAAAAAATAATCATTCAGTTTAAAGGTATATCTATATTATTGCTTGTATTTTGGTTTGTGATTACAGGCTTTAGTAGAGCTAATCAGCAAGATTTGGTTTGTAAGGTTCCGTTTAGTGACTTCCTATTAACAATGAAAGATCTGGCGTTAAATCAGGGCATATCCTTAGAAACTGTCGCAAGTGCTCTGTCACATACCAAATATTTGGCTTCTGTGATAAAGTTAGACAGAAATCAAAAAGCGTTTAGGGTTAGCTTCAAAGATTTTTCCGATAGAGCAGTGAACAAATATAGATTATTGAATGGGAAAAAAAATATTAAAAAAAACCAGATTTTGTTTAATAAGGTTTGGAAAAAATATGGAATTCCTCCTGAAGTAATTGTTTCTTTTTGGGCAATGGAAACCGATTATGGTGTTGTGCAGGGCAATTTTCATACTTTAAGTGCATTGGGTACATTGGCTAATGACTGCAGGCGATCAGAATTCTTTCAATCACAATATTTGGCTGCAATAAAACTTGTTGAAAATAAAACGTTAGACGCTGAAAAATCACTTGGTGCTTGGGCGGGTGAATTTGGACAAATTCAAATGATGCCTTTAGATATTATTAGTTTTGGTGTGGACGGAGATGGAGATGGGAAAGTTCAATTGGATAAGAGCCATCACGATACAATTTTAACCGCAGCTGAATTGATAGCGAGTAAAGGATGGGCGCCACGGCAACCTTGGTTTGAAGAGGTTACATTAATGAAAGGATTCCCTTGGCATGAAGCTGGCCTAGGAAGAGCACGCTCTATTTGGGAGTGGAGCAAACTCGGAGTTACGCCAAGAAATGGTAATTTTTCTGATGTCGATAGTGAACTGAAAACTACTTTGATTCTACCACAAGGTCGAAAAGGCCCCAAATTTTTAGCCTATCCAAATTTTAATATTTTTATGCAATGGAATGATAGTTTTATGTATTCTACAACAGCAGCGTATTTAGCAAATAGGTTAAGAGGGGAGTCTAGATATCGATCCCGCGACCCTGACGATATTCTTAGTTTTGGCCAAATGGTGAAATTACAAGAAATATTAGAAGCTTTGGGTTATGATGTTGGAAAAGTTGATGGAATTCTTGGTGCTAAAACAAGACAATCTGTAAGAAAAATTCAACTCAAATTAGGTTTCCCTGCAGATAGTTGGCCGACAGATGAATTATTAGATTTGTTAGAATCTATTTGAGTTAAATACAAAGACAACGTTGTAAATACACCCTGTCACCTTCGTTTTGAATTAATTTAATTGCTAAATCTGGCGTGGTTAGGATAGGTGTATGACCTTTTTCAAGTGGTGTTGATACCGGGTATATTCCTTTACACAGATATATGTGACAGATCTTCTGCGCCCAAAGGTCATATTCTGGCATAAATACAAAACGTTGATAGGTGCCCATGTGTTTGATAGGATGTATCTTCCAGCCAGTTTCCTCACGAACTTCTCGAACTAATGCATGTTTTTTTTGTTCGTCTAGATCAACTCCTCCGCCTGGAAGTTGAATTTCGTTTTCATCCTGATTCGTTAATAAAATTTTGTCACCAACGGATATAACACCATAAACTCCAATTCTAACTTTATAATCTATTTTTTTTTTAACTCTTTCACCATAGCGTCTCATGCGTAATTAACCTCAGAGCTAATGTTTGAAATATTATTGAATTTGCATCTTTTTTAAGAACGAATTACATATTCTTAAATCATAACTTAACACCTTTCCAAGTTTTATCCATAGGATGTTTTATATGCCTACTGAATTTCATGAAGGTACCGATAACGATAATGTATTAAGTTTTATGTTAGGCGAAAATGTAAGAGGTAGGTTTGCGAGGATAGATAAAAGTCTAAGTCATATTCTCTCTCAACATAAATACCCTGACAAAGTTTCTAATCTCATTGCAGAAGCTATACTTTTAACAGTTATGATTGGTCAAGCAGTAAAACTGAAGTGGAAGCTGTCTGTTCAAATAAGGGGGTCCGGATCCATAAAGCTAATAGCTGTAGACTATTTTAGCCCGAAAGATGACGGGTTTCCGGTAGATATTCGAGCGTATGCGAAATTTGATTTTCAGTCTTTGGATACGGCTATTGAGTCTGATGATTCTGATCTTCATTTGTTTGGAAAGGGATTCTTTGCTATTTTGATTGATCAGGGTGCAGGCACTGAACCGTATCAGGGTATAACACCATTAACAGGAAATTCTTTAGCAAGTTGTGCTGAAACGTATTTTCATCAATCTGAACAATTATCTACTGCATTTAAAATAATTGTTGGTAAATCTGATATCGCAGGAGATGGAGGATCCTGGAGGGGTGGCGGTATAATGTTACAGCAGCTTCCTAACGTAGATATCTCAAAATCTTTTAGTGATGGTGCAGTTATAGATCCAAATCTAAAGAGAAGTATTGCTTCACATGCAATCATTAATGATGACGGTGAACATTGGTTGCGTGCGAACATATTGATGAATACTGTTGAAGAACTTGAGCTAGTCGGACCACAATTAACACCAAGTGAGGTTCTAACCCGTTTGTTCCATGATGAGTCTATATTAATGTTCAAGCCTCAGGAACTTAGATTTGGTTGTTCATGCAGCATTGATAAAGTTTCAAGAACATTGTCAATTTACTCCTCAAAGGATATCCAAAGTATGATCACTGAGGATGGAACGGTGACAGCAGACTGTCAATTTTGTGGAGAACATTATGTTTTAAATCCAAACCAATTAGGGTTTGAATCTGAGGGCTAGCCGTATGTCCAGTTTTTATGCTAGACTTCATTTATGAGTGGTATTTTTGAAAGTGAACACCTATTAAAACAAAAATTATCTGATCTCCTTGGGCCAAATAAAATCTCTAAAGAAAGATCTTCTGATTTTGATCTATCACCATTATTAAAGCCTCAAAAAAATGAGTTGCAATCAGCAGCAGTTCTCATCCCGATAACTTTTGATAATGATGGTCCTTTGGTTATATTTACTAGACGAGCAAAACACCTTAGGAATCATGCTGGCCAAATTGCTTTTCCTGGTGGGAAAGTGGAAGAAAGTGATAGCTCTGATATGCAAGCAGTAATTAGAGAATGTTTTGAAGAAATTCACTTAAAACCGGCTGATGTAAAAATTTTGGGCATGTTAGCACAACACGATACAGTGACAGGATACTCGATTAGTCCTTTTGTTGGGCTCATAAAGAATCATAATAAGTTGAAACCAGAATTATCTGAGGTTTCAGAAATTTTTAAAATCCCATTAAAATTTTTACTTAATAAAAAAAATATGCAGATACAAAATTATAAATTTAATGGCTACCAAAGGCGCTATTACACAATACCTTATGGCCCTTATTATATTTGGGGGGCTACTGCGTACATTATAAAAACATTTTCCGATTTGGTGGAAAATTATGAGCAAGCATAAGAAAAACCAATGGAATTTGGCTTGGCTGAAATCTACATCCGTGATGTTTATTTGGAAAGTTCTATCTTCCAAAGGTGCAAAAGTATATTTTGTTGGGGGTTGTGTTAGAGATAGTATTCAAGGGCGAGAGATAAAAGATATTGATATTGCTACTGATGCCTTACCATCGGAGGTAGTTGAATTAGCTCAAGCGGTGGGTTTAAAGGTAATCAAGACCGGTTTTTCTTATGGTTCTGTTTCCATAATAATAAAAAAGGATTGTTTTGAAGTCACGACTTTCAGATCCGATTTAGTAACTGATGGACGTCATGCGAAAGTAGGCTTTTCCTCGAATATTTTAGATGATGCGAGAAGAAGAGATTTCACAATGAATGCAATTTATATGACAATCGATGGACAGATAGTTGATCCAATCTTTGGATTGGACGACGCTTTAAATGGTCGTGTACGTTTTATAGGAAATCCGAAGAAACGAATTCACGAAGATTATTTGCGAGTTCTGCGGTATTTTAGATTCCGCAGTATTTATGAGGAAAAAGTGGATTCTATAGATCACAGCATGATCAAGACTTTCTCTGATGCTATTCATGGCATAAAGATGCTGAGCCATGATAGGGTATGGGGAGAGTTAAGTAGAATACTATTAGCTGACAATCCATATTTAAGTTTAAAAATAATGGAAGCATGTGGTATTTTACAAGAAATTCTTCCTCTCGCAAGTATTGAAGGTCTTCACCGACTTTTACGAATTGAGCATGAATTCAAGCTCGAATTCAAAGAAATAAATCGATTAGTGGTATTAAACGTAATCTGTGTCAAATCTTGGGTGAAGAAGTTCCCATTAAAAAAACAACAAAAAAAATGGCTTAATATACTTTTACTTATTTGCAAGGATCCTTCTACATTACGCGTAAAGGGCTATAAATATAAAACGAATTTAGTGATAGCGGCTGTCGCTGTCCTTAAAGCAAATGCTGGCGCAAAATTACATAAGAATGAGGTGGCTGAGATTAAAGATGGCTCCATACGAAAATTTCCTGTAAGGATGTCGGATTTCGTAGGACTATTTCTACCCTCAAGAGAACTTGGAGATGAGTTAAAACGGCTTAAAGATGTTTGGTTTGCTTCCAACCTAGAATTGAGCCGAAATGAATTAATTGCTGATTTAAGAAAGAATTATCATAAAACTCATCTCCAATCGTAAGAAGAAATTAAATTAGGGCCACTTTGCTATAGGTGGTAAACTCATTAGTACTGCTTCTGGATTATGCCCAGTTTGAAGTCCAAATTGGGTCCCTCTGTCATATACAAGGTTAAATTCAGTGTATCGACCTCTTTTAATGAGTTGCAATTCACGGTCTTCTTCACACCAAGTTTCATTGCAACGTCTTCTTGTAATAGGTACGAATGCATTTAGAAAAGATAGTCCAACATCCTTGGTAAAAGCGAAGTCAGCTTCCCAATCTTCGGTGCAGTGATCATCATAAAATATTCCTCCAACTCCTCGGGGTTCGTTCCAGTGTTTTATCATAAAGTAGTCATCAGCCCAATCTTTATATTTGGGGTAATAAGTTTTGTTGTGAATATCACAAGCTTTCTTCAACTCAGCATGAAAAAACGTAGTATCTTCGGAATTACTAATTATTGGATTTAAGTCTGTTCCACCACCAAACCACCAGTCCTTTGGTGTCCAAAACATTCGAGTATTCATGTGAACAGCTGGATTTTTTGGTGACCTCATATGTGCCACTAGGCTTATGCCAGAGGCCCAAAACCGTGAATCATCTTTTAAACCAGGGACATTACGGCGGGCACTGATACTTTTTTGAGCCGCTTCGCCAAGTTGGCCATATACGGTAGAAATATTAACTCCTACTTTTTCGAATAGACGACCTTCTCGCATTACAGACATTATTCCACCACCAGCATCGTTTTCAGATTCACTGTTTCGTCTTGTTACTTTTTGTTCAAACTTTCCTGGTTTAAGGTTTGCAAATGGCCCGCTAGTTTGATTTCTTTCCAAGAATTCGAATGATTTGCATATTTGATTTCTTAGTTCCGTGAACCAGGCTGATGCTCTGGCTTTTTCTTTATCGTCAATATTTTTGTCCATACTAAACAAATCTTTCTATTTATATTTTTAAGAATATTCAATTGAGGGGTATAACACTATTTTTAAAACCAGATTTGATTTAAGTCAGGTTTAATCTTTTATTATCAAGAAATAACAGGTACTATTCAAGCCTGTTTACTTTAAAATTAAGTTTCAATTTAATCACTCGCAGGATCAAATATGCAAATGCGTTTGGATAAAGCACTTGTTGACCGCGGTTTGGCCAGTACTAGATCGCGCGCTCAATTGATGATCAGATCTAAGGTTATTTTAATTAATGGCAACATTGTTGAGAAGGTGTCTTTCTTATTAAAAACTACAGATGTTATAAGAATAGTCCGAGAAATCAATCCCTGGGTGAGTAGAGCAGCATTGAAATTAGAACATGCTATTAATGTATTTGAATTGGCTCCCTTGAGTGGAGTGGCCATGGATATAGGTGCATCAACGGGTGGTTTTACCGAAGTTTTACTCGCTTATGGTTGTAGTAAAGTTTATGCGATTGATGTTGGCAAAGGCCAATTAGACTCAAAATTAAAGAATGACTGTCGGATTTTGCATTTCGAGGGGGTTAACGCCAAAGATTTAGGAACTTTGGATTTACCCTTAGTGGATATTATTGTTTGTGATGCATCCTTTATATCTTTTAGTAAGGTTGTTAAAGTTCCGCTTTCATTTGGAAAGGACAATTGCCAATTAATTGGTTTAATTAAACCTCAGTTTGAAGTTGGTCCAAAAAAAGTTGGGAAAAGAGGTATTGTGAGAGATGTCCGATATCAGGAAGAGGCTTGTTTGTCCGTTAAATCTTTTTTATATGAGCAAGGTTGGTTCGTAACCCATCTTCAAGAATGTCCTATTTATGGGAGTAACGGCAATCATGAATATTTAATTTCAGCTAAGAAGATAATTACAAAATGATTTGTTCTCAACCTTTGTTAGCTAAAATTGGGAGAATTAATTCTCATGGTATTGGAGAAGTTCTAGATAAGAATGGTAAGCCTTTACTAGAAATACCGTTTACTTTGCCTGACGAAATCATACAATATGATGATGAAAGTATTAATGTCAATTCAATTAGTTTTAAATTAACCTCACCTCACCGAACTAACCCTTTGTGCCCGCAATTTAAAAAATGTGGAGGGTGTTCTTTACAGCACGCATCTAAAAGCTTTGTTAATGATTGGAAGAAGTCAATTGTTGTTCAAGAGTTAGCGAAAAAAAAACTTTACCCAAAATTTCGTAATACATTTGTAACGCCAGAAAGAAGTCGACGGAGAGCTGTTTTTTCTGGTCGACGGACTAAAAAAGGAACGATAGTAGGCTTTAAAGCAGCACGGACTGACCAAATTGTTTCAGTTTTAGGGTGTATTATCATAGATAAAAAGATTCTTTCTTTTTTGCCTGGTATGGAAATGATTACTGCATCAGCTTGCACACGGTCTTCCACGATTAAAATTTTTGTGTCAGTTTCTCACAATGGGTTGGATGTTCTTGTTAAAGATGGAAAATTATTGAATAGAGATCTACGAATTAAGCTCGTTTCAATAGCAGTTGAATATAATATAGCCCGGTTATCTTGGGATGGAGAGTTGATCGCCTTAATTAAACCACCAATCCAAACACTGGGCATGGCAACAATTATTCCACCAGAAGAATTTTTCATGCAAGCTACTAAAGAAGCTGAAATGGCGATGGTAGATGATGTGTGTGAGTCTCTTGAGAATGAGAATGCTGTGGTTGATTTGTTTTCTGGATTTGGAACTTTTGCACTTCCTCTGGCTAAGACAAAAAATATAATTGCCTTTGAAAAATCGACTGAGATGCTCACGGCTTTAGATTTAGCATCGCGTAGAACACCTAATCATAAGGCAATTAAAACATGTGTAAGAAACCTCTATAAGAATCCTGTTTCGAAGGAAGAACTTTCACGAATAGATGGAGCGGTGATTAACCCGCCTAGAGCTGGAGCGACTGCGCAGTGTAAAGAGCTATCAAGAAGCGATATTAAGACAATTGTTTTAGTATCATGTAACCCAATTACCTTTGCTAGTGACGCAGAAATGTTGAGCAAAGGTTCGTATATTTTGGATTGGGTACGAGTTATAGATCAGTTCCGATGGTCTCATCATATTGAAGTTATTGGAAAGTTTTCAAAAAATTTTTAGATTTTTAACCAATCTGACCTTGGTTTTTTCCATTTTGTCCGCGATGCAATAGAAAGTGATCTAGTATAACACATGCTACCATTGCTTCTCCAACTGGTACAGCTCGAATTCCAACACATGGATCGTGGCGGCCTTTTGTCCTTATTTCAACAATGTCGCCTTTTTTATTGATAGTCTGCTTTGGTTTTAGGATAGACGATGTTGGTTTTACGGAAAATCGGGTTACAATATCTTGCCCTGTTGAAATACCGCCAAGAATTCCTCCCGCGTGGTTTGAACCGAATGATACATTTCCTCCATCAAAAAACATTTCATCTGCATTATCAGATCCTGCTAGTTTTGCGACATCCATTCCATTCCCAAGTTCAACCCCTTTTACTGCGTTTATTGACATTAATGAGGATGCTAAATCAGCGTCAAGTTTTGCATAAATTGGTGCTCCTAACCCGCCTGGTGCGCCCTTAATAGTAATTTCAATAATTGCTCCAACTGAGTCTCCTGATTTTCTTAATGTTAAAAGATAATCCTCCCATTCACTTACAACTTCACTATCAGGACACCAAAATGAATTTTTTGGAATATTGGATAGGTTGAAGTTATTAGCATTAATTTTTTTGTTCCCTAATTGGATCATATAACCATAAATTTCTAAATTTGGTTGTAATTCTTTTAGCGCTAATTGGGCAATTGCTCCAGCTGCCACGCGAGCGGCTGTTTCTCGGGCTGAAGACCGTCCTCCTCCTCGATAATCTCTAATACCATACTTTAAAAAATAGGTATAATCAGCATGGCCGGGTCTGAATTTTTCAGATATGTCTCCATAATCTTTAGATTTTTGGTCAGTATTATTTATCAATAACTGGATAGGAGTTCCAGTCGATATTTTTTCAAATACTCCAGACAATATTGAGACCTTATCAGCTTCCTTTCTCTGGGTAGTGAATTTATTCTGACCTGGTTTCCTTTTGTCTAAGAAGTTCTGAATTAGTTCTTCTGTTATCGATATACCTGGCGGACACCCATCAATTGTCGCACCAATCGCGGTTCCATGGCTTTCACCCCATGTTGTAACTCTAAAAATATGCCCAAAGCTGTTAATAGACATTTTGCCCTCTATTAATAACTAGGAAGTTAATTTTCTAGTTTTCTTTTGTGCGGCGCCCATAGTTTTTTATTTGTCAAGTAGAGTAAGACAAACAATAAAGAAAGAAATAAAATTGCTGTGAAGCCAAATTCTTTTCTCGCATTTAGCTTGGGTTCAGCCGCCCACATAAGAAATGCCGTTACGTCTTCAGCTTCTTGTTCTATTGTTGCTTCAGTTCCGTCCATGTATTCAATATCATCGCCCCAAAGCGGCTGTCCCATTGCTATCCAACCCCCTGGGTAAATATCGTTACCATATAAAACCGTACCAGCTTGTTCTTTCTCTTCCCCGTTAAAACCAATTAAGAGGTTTACTATGTATTCTGGGCCGCCGATTCCATTAATTAGTTGATTTAAGCCAAGGCCGTATGGACCATGAAAGCCCGCTCGAGCTTTAGCCATTAAACTTAAGTCGGGTGCATTTTCTACTGCAGACATTGGAAAGTAATCCGCTGGTTTTGCTTCACGGTAATCATCTAATTCTGAATCAAAAACTTCATAGAGTTGCGCATAGGCTTTTACCTGTTTGGTTTCAAGTTCAGGACCCCCTGGATCCCCCAATGATCTAAAGGCTACTTGTTGTAATCCATGGCAGCTTGAGCATACTTCCGTGAAAACTTGTAGCCCTCTTTGCAATTGATTTTTGTCATAAGTACCAAATATGCCTTCGAAGTGAAAATCAATATCTTCTATTTTATGCCCTGACTCTTCGGCACCATATAAGGGTTTAGTCGCCAAAAAGCCTAGGCATGAGAGTAAAATTATAAGATTTCTAATCATGCGGATATCCGATCACTTTCTTTTACTCTGCGAGCATAGCAGTTGGTTGTGAGTTTTTAGTTTCAATTTCTGAAGGCTTATCAGCTTTGGGATAATGGTTATTGAAATCCTCCTCAATAGTTGCTGGGGGTTCCAACGGGGTTTCAGTGATTCCCAATATTGGTAAAATCAATAAAAAATAAGCGAACCAGTAGGCTGATGCAATCAATGAAATAGTAGCGTAAGGTTCCTTGGCAGGCATTGCTCCCACCCACATTAGTGCTACAAAATCGATCACTAGTATAGCAAAAAACCATTTAAACTGAGGTCGGTATCTACCGGATCTAATTGCTGAAGTGTCTAAAATTGGTACCATACCCATCACGGCAATAGCTCCAAACATTGCAAGTACTCCAAAAAATTTTGCATCAATTATACCACCACTTAAAAAAGTGGCAGCTTGAACTACCCATACTTCTGAAGTGAAAGCACGTAAAATTGCATAAAACGGTAAAAAGTACCATTCAGGAACTATGTGTGCTGGGGTGGCAAGAGAGTTGGCCTGAATATAATTATCCGGATGCCCTAAATAATTTGGCATGAAACTTACTACATAAATAAATACTATCAGTATTGCCACTAATGCTAATAAATCCTTCATTACAAAGTATGGCCAAAAGGGCAAGGTGTCTTTTTGAATTTCTTCTTTAGATGTTCTTCTGACCTCAACTCCAGTAGGATTGTTATTTCCAGTGGTATGAAAGGCCCATATATGTACTATGACTAATCCAGCGATTAAGAATGGAAACAAATAGTGCAAACTGAAGAATCTGTTAAGCGTCGCATTATCGACTGCCGGACCTCCTAGTAGCCAGGTTTGAATAGGCTCTCCAATTACTGGAATCGCTCCAAATAAGCCGGTTATCACAGTCGCTCCCCAGAAAGACATTTGTCCCCAAGGAAGTACATAGCCCATAAAAGCTGTTCCCATCATTAATATATAAATTAGCATTCCAATTATCCAAGTTATCTCTCTCGGAGCTTTATAGGATCCGTAGTATAAGCCTCTGAAAATATGAAGATACATTGCAACAAAAAATAAAGATGCCCCATTCGTATGTATGTAGCGTATTGCCCATCCGCCATTTACGTCTCTCATTATGTGTTCGACACTATCAAAGGCCAAATCAATGTGCGGGGTATAGTGCATAACAAGAACGATGCCTGTAATTATTTGTAGAGTCAGACAAAAAGTTAAAATTATTCCCCATATCCACATCCAATTTAAATTTTTTGGTGTAGGAATGGTTAATGTTCCGTAAAGTAGTCCAACAATCGGCAATCGTTGATCAAGCCATGTTTCAAATCCTGGTTTGGGTTTATAGCTATCATGTGGTATTCCACCCATCTTTTTCTCCTTAGCCTAACTTAATAATATCATCACCAACAAATTTTGCGATCGGAATATCAAGGTTGCGAGGTGCTGGCCCTTTTCTTATTCTTCCTGCTGTATCATAATGTGAACCATGGCAGGGGCAGAACCAGCCGCCAAAATCACCAGCATCCCCCAGCGGCACACAGCCAAGGTGGGTGCAAACTCCAATCATTACAAGCCATTCTCCAGCAGGATCAATAGTTCTATTTGAATCAGATGCATCTGATTCTCCTATGTTTTCGTTACCTGAAGTTTGATCTGGTAGCCCTGAGACATCTACGGATCTCGCCGCTTCTATTTCTTCTTCGGTTCGCCGTCGAATAAACACAGGCTTTCCACGCCATTTTACCGTTAATTGGGATCCTGGCTCTAATCCAGCCACATCTACCTCGATCGACGCTAGTGCTTTTACATCAGCAGAAGGATTCATTTGATTTATAAGAGGCCAAACAGCGCCAGTAACTGTAATAGCTCCAGCTGCTGCTGTTGCTACATATAAAAAATCTCTTCTCGTTCCATTTTCTTTTTCGGCCTCAGACATATCTTCCACCTCCTTATATTCTTTGTCATTATTTAGAACTGAATAAAGTTGCCTTATCAAATAGTGTGTTCCCCAAACTTTTTCAACATGTTATATTGGTTCGGACTTTTAGACGCATGTGAAAGATTATTATATGACTAATAAACTTAAGAATAAACCTCCCAAAATTATTTTATTTCAGCCAGAAATTGCCCAAAATTTAGGAACGATATTAAGGTTATGCACTTGTTTTGGGGTTTCATTAAATGTCATAGAGCCCTGTGGGTTTCCCTTTTCGTCTAAGGCATTGAAAAGGGCAATGATGGATTATGGAAAACTAAACTCGGTAACAAGATATGTAAACTTTCAAAAATATTATGATCAGACATCTTTAACTAGAGAAAATTGCCGGATGATTCTTTTAACTACAAAGGGCAATGAGTGTCTTTGGGATTTTAATTTTTGTTACGGGGACCACCTTTTTTTTGGAAATGAAGGGCATGGAGTTCCAGATATTGTAGCAAAGAAAGCGAGCGCTAAGGTCTTTATTCCAATGCCCGGTAGAGGACGCTCGTTGAACCTTGCTGTGAGTGCAGGTATTGCTCTAAGTGAAGCAACTAGACAACTGCGAAATAAAGAACTGGGTTCTTTTTAAGAGCATATTAGCTGCGAACCATTATGATTATGTGCTATTAATTTTTTGATGATACCAGCTTGAATGTTGGGATCAACCATAACCTCTGCAAAAGCCTCAGTTCGTCCTTTGCCGTTCCCTTCGATCAGAACTGCGTGTTTCTTCCCTAAAAGGGTGTTCAGATATTTGGTTACCTTTATTTGTCCTAAGGCTCTCAATTCATGCGATCTTTTTTTTATTTCAGCTCCGTTTACAGGAGGCATTCTGGACGCTGGTGTGCCTGCCCTTGCCGAAAATGGAAAAATATGGAGCCATGTCAGGTTACATTCGTTAATTAATTCTATTGAATTTTTAAACATGAGTGCGGTTTCGGTTGGAAAACCTGTAATTATATCTGCACCAAAAGTAAGCTCAGGTCTTTCACGCTGAATCGCTTGACAGAAATCTATTGCTTGTTCTCTTGAGTGACGCCGTTTCATTCTCTTTAGAATAAGATTATCGCCTGATTGAAGGGATAGATGGAGATGCGGCATGAACCGGGGCTCGTTTATAATAATTTCAATTAATTCTTCGTCTACTTCGACAGAGTCGATAGAAGAAAGCCGAAGACGGGGGAGATTAGGTACTTTTGAAAGGATTTTATTAACAAGAGAACCTAATTTAGGGGTTGTGAGCAGGTCGTTTCCCCAAGAAGTCAGGTCTACTCCCGTTAAGACTATTTCTTTAAAATCATTGTCGACTAGTTTTTGAATTTGCCTCAATATTTCTTCTTCTGGTACGGAACGTGAATTCCCCCGTCCAAAAGGAATAACACA
>JAQWUC010000048.1 GCA_029242355.1 Paracoccaceae bacterium
AAGCAAAAAGTGTAACAGTTTCATTCACGGCTCCTAATGCACTCAATTATTTTTGTTCAATTTAGAATTTATTTTTCTCTATTAAAAGCTGAACCCCTCTTCAGGATCAAACGTAATCTCAAATGTTATTCCAGACGGATACTTGCCAGGAATAATTGGTAGTACAGCAGCCGAAATAAGAGCATTACTGGCCTGCCTAAAAGCGATCAAGTAACGTCCTTTTGGAACTCTTGGTACAAGCGGCTTTACTCCTCCGATTATCTCTCCAAGCGAATTTACTTCGACTTCAACCTGCACAATATATTTTTCAAAATTTGAATTCCCAGATAGAATACCCTGTTCCCAATATTTCGCAAGCTTTTGTGCGATTGCCGACATCATATTATTTTTTTCAATAACCGATACTTCTGGTGTTAATTGTTCACTACTTGAATCAAGTTGTGCTAATAGCATTTCAATTTGATCACTATGGTTGTTTTGTTTTAATAAATCTGAGGCTTTTGGTCTCTTAATAGGAGCTTCACTGGATTTCTTAACCGGTTTTGGCCTTGAAAGTGGAGGACGACTACTTTGAACTGCGCCAGAGACTACTATTGGTACATTTTTTTTCCCCTCGGGAGTTATCTTCGTTGACGCTTCTTTTGGAGCCTCAGCTTCAGAAACTTCTTGGACTTTTTTGGCATCATCTGATGCCTTGATTGCTTCTTTTGTAGCCTCGACTACTTTTTCTGAAATACTTTTCGACACAGCAACTTTATCAATTCTGTCTGCTTTTCGTGGTTTAGGTTTTGCAATTGTCGGACTGGCATAAGAAATTCTTTCATTGGCCTCAACTTCATTCACTAAACGAATTGCTGGAGATTTGATTTTTTTTGGTTTGTTTAGAGTAATCATATTACTTTTTTCTACCTGAACATTATCATCATCAAAAGGTAAAATAAAACTCTCATCATCAACTTGAAGTTCAATTTGTTCTACGCCATCAATCAAAACGGGTATTAAATCTTCAGACTTTAATTCCAGCGCTTTAACGACTTCCTTGCTAACTGGAGATTGGGGTGATAATTTCTTTAGAATTGAATCTGGCGCAACAGAAAGCTTTGCATCAAATTCTGAAATCGAAATTACCGAAACCTGAACACTTGGAATTAACGGATCCATTTGCTTATTAAATTCCCATCCATAAAAAAGCGTAATAAACAAGAGAGAAAAATGGCCGACACTAGAGATTAGCAGAGATTGTTGCATTACTTATATCAATATGAATAGTTTGTTTTCTATAGTATAACTTAGTTAGAATCTGTAACCAAAGAAATGTTAGGAAACCCCGCCCTGCTTAAAGATCCCATAATTTTCATAACACTCTCATAATTATTAGCTCCATCGGCTCTGAAAAAGATCCTATCATCTTCTCTCTCCAAAGAAACTGCCTTCAACTTTGCTATCAAATCATCAGTTTTGACGGGAGTTTCTTGTAAAATTAATTCTCCAGTCTTAGTTAGGGACAAAGTAAGCGGTTGTTCTTTTTCAGATGGTAAAGCTTTAGCCTCGGTAACGGGGAGATTGATTTCAACACCAACCGTCAGTAGTGGTGCCGCAACCATAAATATTATTAATAATACTAGCATTACATCAACAAATGGGGTCACATTAATATCAGACATGGGTTTGTGACCACGCCTACCACGTCTTGACCCTCTATCACCTTTTTGGACTGTTCCAGCTGCCATTGTTTTCCCTATATATAATTACATTCTATCCAGTTCTCTGGACAAAATCATAGAAAACTCATCAGCAAACCCCTCCTGGTTAGCTATAATTTTGTCTGCATCACCAGATAATTTATTATAAAATATAACTGCTGGAATTGCAGCTACCAGCCCCAAAGCAGTGGCAAGTAGAGCTTCTGCAATGCCAGGGGCCACAACCGCAAGATTTGTACTTTGCTGCAATGCAATTTGTTCAAAAGAATGCTTAATCCCCCAAACCGTTCCAAATAACCCTACAAACGGAGCAATCGAACCGACTGTAGCCAAAACATAAAGGCCAGATGAAAGTTTATCACTCGCTCTCGAGAGAGCTACATTCATCGCTCTATCAATTCTCGCCTGAGAACCAGCAATTAGTGCTCCATCTTTTCTATGCGATTGACGCCATTCAATCATTCCTGCAACAAAAATTATTTCGCTATCACCCTCAGGGTTAGGCCCTAATTGTTCGAACAATTCGTCCAGGGGTTCCCCCGACCAAAATGCATCCTGGAAAAGTTTATTTTTTTGATTGGCTCTCTTAAAATCAATAAACTTTTGAATTATGATACTCCAAGACCAAATTGAGGAAACCATTAATATCAACATTACAATCTTTACAGTAAATGTAGCCCTCAAAAAAAGTGCTAAAAGAGAAAAATCAATCGATTGTGCAGCAGCTAATGTATCGGATCCCATCAAGTCCTCATCTATTTTAAATATTTTTATACATTGTTTTATTTCTAGTTCCCATCAAAAAAAGAAACTTAAGTGATTTTTTTTAATTTGAAAAACGATCCTTGTTCAGCAATTTTTCTCTGATAACCTCAGGAAAGCGCGTTGGGCGACCTTTTGATATCAACCCAATTTTTATAAGTGCAACGAACATGCACTCATCAGATTTCAAAACTTTTTGTTTAAGTTGAATACTAGCACTACCTATTCTTAAGAAAGCCGTTTTAACGTCAAGACAATCACCAAAATGAGCTGGTTTAAGGAATGTTGCGGATACACTCCTTACGACAAACATCATATCATTTTTTAACAACTTTAATTGATCGATTTCCAGCGTCGCAATCAAATGACTTCGTGCCCGTTCTATAAATTTGAAATAGTTTGCATGATAAACTGCTCCCGACAAATCTGTGTCTTCATAATACACTTCTACTTTAAAAGTATTTTCCACTACAGCGCCTCCAAGAACAAACGTGCTCGAGCCTCTAAACGCATTGCATGAAGTTTATCCACTGAATAATGAGGAAGTATTGGATCATAGGCTGCCTTAACTACCGCGACATAAAATGGCTTAATAACACATCTATTAGTTTTTTTTATTAATGTAAGAGGACTTTCATTTTTGAACGCATCTGCCGACCAGAGCAAAACTGATTGCAACATCTGGTTTACGGCAAGAGTTTGTATTGATACCGAAGACAATTTTAAATCATATTTCAGCAGAACAACCACAACATTTATTGCGCCATCAGCTGTAAACGAAAAAGTTCGGTATTGATTTGCCTCATTTTCATCAAGACTTCTAATTAAACTTGAAAGATTAGGTATTAACTTGCCGAGGTTAGGAACCGCATCAAGCTCAGACCACTCCGAGCAAAAAAACATAAAAAAGTTTGCACCTAGTTCAGGATCAAAATCTGATAATTCAAGTGAGGTTAATGAAAGAACATCACAAAATGCTGCCCTTATTGCAGTCAAAGAATCGTTACCAACACCAAAAATGACTGGTGAAATAGGTTTGGACCAACGCGAAAAATGGTACTTACCATCTCTTAAAAATAAATCAGATATTTTTTTATTACTCACTCGGGAGACTCTTCAAAAAAATCATCCTGTTTTAAAGTGCTTGGTGCTGATAAACCTAAATGAGACCACGCTTTTGGACCGAGCATTCTTCCTCTTGGCGATCTTTGAATGAGTGCTGCTTGCAAAAGATAAGGTTCGATAACTTCCTCGATGGCGTCCCTAGACTCAGAAAGTGCCGCCGCGATCGTTTCAATTCCAACAGGACCGCCACCAAAACCTTCCGCCAGCAAATGTAAATACCTACGATCCGAGCTGTCAAGGCCAAGTTTATCTACTCCAAGCCGACTGAGAGCTTTATCAGCTAATTGTTTGGTTACCTTCCCATCACCATCAACAATGGCAAAGTCTACCACTCGCCTAAGTAACCGACCAGCTATACGTGGCGTTCCTCGAGCTCTTTTTGCTATCTCAGTCGCGCCCAAAAGATCAGCCTCCACACCAAGCATTTTAGCTGCCCTAATTACGATTTTAATAAGATCATTTACATCATAAAATTCTAACCGAGTGGGGATACCAAAACGATCTCGAAGCGGTGTGGTTAAAAGCCCAAGTCGCGTCGTTGCACCCACAAGAGTAAATGGCTGTAATTCGATCCTAACCGATCTAGCTGCGGGACCCTCTCCTATCATTAAATCCAGAGCATAATCCTCCATTGCAGGGTACAGTACTTCCTCCACGGCAGGGTTTAATCTATGAATTTCATCAATAAACAAAACATCTCTTTTTTCTAAGTTTGTTAATATCGCAGCGAGATCGCCAGCTTTCGCTAAGACAGGTCCAGAGGTAAGACGAAAGTTAACACCCAATTCTCGTGCCATTATCTTCGCCAACGTTGTTTTACCAAGACCAGGAGGACCAAAAAATAATACGTGGTCCATCGACTCATCTCTTCGTCTAGCCGCCTCAATAAAAACAGACAAATTACTACGAGCCTCAGTCTGCCCTATAAACTCATCAAGAGTTTGCGGTCTTAAAGCCGGATCTTTATCCTCATTAGTCTCATCTGGGCTCAAATTGAAATCGTTATCATCCATAATTTACACTTTCGATGATAGATTTTTAAGGGCTAATTTGATTAATTCTTGAAGTTCAACGACTTTATCCTGATCTCTCAAGACATTACTCACAGCCAAAGCTGCATCATATGAAGCGTAGCCTAAATTGGTTAATGCAGATAGTGCCTCTGATTGCAACTGGCTCGAGATATTTTCAAAATGCTCCGTTGCATCAATTAAATTGTCTTTCATATCATCCTTATGTTTTTGCAAACTGTCTGAGCTAGGATTATGTGGAATTTCAGCTGCCTTTTCATCAAAAGAGGGCTCTGAGCCTAACGCCATTAACGCTGGGGCTTTATCTTTTAATTCAGCAACTATCCTTTGAGCAATTTTTGGCCCTATGCCAGGAGCTGCCTTGATTGCATTGGCGTCCCCCGTTAGGATAGAACGATACAACATGCTTGTCTGTAAAGCTCCCAAAATTTTCAGTGCCGCTTTAGACCCTACACCCTGAACTCCGGTCAACAAGCGATACCATTCCCGCTCATTGCGCGTTGAAAACCCAACTAATTGTAACAAATCCTCTCTTACAACTAATTCAGTATGGACAGATATCTTTTCTCTAGCATTGGGTATTTTTGCTAAGGTGGACTCGGCTAGAAAAACTTCGTATCCGATACCATGGACATCGATCAAAACATGATCAATCCCTTTATAACTCAAAAGTCCCGTAATCTTACTAATCATATCTGAACCTTAACTTTTGACAATGCCAGTTCAACTCTTTCTTTGTAATTTCCTTGATAAGCATGGCACAACGCTATCCCCAGAGCATCGGTGGCGTCATAACCATCAAACACTACTCCAGGTAATTGCATTTTAACCATGTGCGCCACTTGAATCTTATCGGCGTGACCAACACCCACAACGGTTTTTTTTACTGTATTTGGAGCATATTCAAACACATGCAAACCAGCCTCGGCAGGCGCCAACAATGCAATACCTCTAGCTTGCCCTAGTTTAAGTGTTCCCGCAGCATCTTTGCTTACAAAGGTATTTTCAACTGCAGCACATGTCGGTTTATGAAGCCGTATTACTCTTTTAAGCTGCGTATAAAGCTGGAATAATCTAACAGAGAGGTCTTCTGAAGATAAAGATTTACAAACACCATTTCCTACGTGTCGTAGTTGGTTTCCATGAAGCTCGATTACACCCCAACCTGTTCGCCTAAGTCCAGGGTCAATTCCCATTACTCGCATTTTTCCTAAACTCTTTTCTTAAAAGATTATAAAAACTATAATTATACTTTCATGCATGCTCTGCTTGCAGTCAACAAATACTCAACATCAACGTAATTTATTTCCTTTGCATTATCATTGTTGTCCATTGATCAATTCTCTGGATCAAAACTCGAGCGAATCCATTTGCATTGTAATACCGCTCAACACCATTTGCCTGCCTATTTAATATTCCAGAAAGTATTATTAATGCGTTTTGTTGGGTATACTTTGTAATACTAGGCGCTAAAAGGCATAAAGGTTTTGCCAAAATATTAGCGAAGATAAGATCATAAGAAGCTCTTTTAATAATCTCTGCATTATTAAACCCACAAGATTTAACCAATGCTATTTTAGCATTCAAACCATTTTCTTTAAAATTAGATTTTGCAGTTTCGATTGCTACCTCGTCTATATCGGCAGCTATTATTTTCGCTTTGTACGCTCTTGCGGCAGCCATTGCTAACACTCCGGTCCCACAGCCAATATCAGCTATATTTCGAAATAAATAACCACGTTTTATCAAGTGCTCTAAGGCCGACAAACAACCGACTGTTGTAGCATGGTGACCAGTTCCAAAAGCCATAGCTGCTTCTATTCTCAAACCACAGACATTAGGAGAAACGAGTTCTTTATCATGATGCCCATATAACATAAAACGACCCACAAATACAGGTTTAAGATCCCTCTGTACCTGAGATACCCAATCTTTGTTCTCAATTTTTGAAACTATGAAGTTAATCTCATAGACAACTTCTAAGATTTTTAATTGCACCAGATTGGGTTTTACTGAGAAAAATCCCGAAACCTCCCAGAAACCACTACCATCCTCAATTTGCATAACTCCGACCCCAATGGGGTGAGGATTCATTCTTTCCAGTGAATCACTAATTATATTGGCTTTATCTTCGTCGATTACCCTCGCGAAAGCACTGTAATTACTCATCCCAGAGACAGCTTTTCTGACAAGATAATCTAAAAGTTGGTTCAAGCGAAAAATGAACTATGAACAAACGCCCGTCCCAACAAGACCACAGTAACCATTGGGGTTTTTAGCTAGATACTGCTGATGGTAGTCCTCGGCATAATAAAATTCCTTAGCTTGAAAAATTTCTGTCGTAATCGCACCAAACCCAGAATCTTGTAGCAACCGCGCATATGCTTTCTTACTTTTAACGGCAAACTCATAATCAGTTGTATCATAGGTATAAAGGCCACTACGGTATTGACTCCCAATATCATTACCTTGTCTCATTCCTTGCGTTGGGTTATGGCCTTCCCAAAAACTCTTCAAAATAGTCTCCATGGAAAGAAGATTTGGGTTATAATGTAGCATGACAACCTCGTTGTGACCAGTCTTGGATGAACAGACATCCTGATAAGTAGGATTGACTAAAGTTCCACCAGAATAACCTACTGCTGTCATTTCAACCCCCGGCATATTCCAGAATAATTTTTCAACTCCCCAAAAACACCCCATACCGAGCATTATCTTTCTCGTTCCCACTGGGTAAGGACCTTTCAGCGTTCTATTAAAAATAAAGTGCTTCTCGTTTGAAACGGAACGCGCCGAATTTATATTAACTTTTTGATTCGCTCTAAGTATTGAAAACATAACCTACTCCCAAGATAATATCCTACTAGCTATTCTCTAACTCAAAAACTAAAATAAAATAAATATATTATTGCTGAAGTACTTATTGTTTAACTCATTTAAGTAGAGCGATTTAAAATTATATCTATTTACATCCATGATACTTAGTCCATTTCGGCAATAAGCTTGCAGACTTGATACGATATCTCACACCCTTAGAAGACAAAGTGTATTATGAAAAGGTTAGTTCTTAGCGTAAAATTCGACTACTAAATTTGGTTCCATTATCACCGGATAAGGGACATCACTAACAGAGGGAATGCGAACAAATTCTGCTGACATTTTAGAAATATCAACAGTAACATAGTCAGGAACGTCGCGTTCTGCCAGTGCTGCCGCTTCCAAAACGAGAGGAATTTGTTTCGATTTCTCTCTGATTTCAACCTTATCGCCTTCATTGACACGATACGACGCAATATTAACCTTACGCCCATTCACTAGTATGTGCCCATGATTTATAAACTGTCTCGCAGCAAAAATCGTGGGGACGAACTTAGCACGATAAATTAAAGCATCTAATCTTCTCTCTAACAAGCCTACAAGTTTCTCGCCAGTATCGCCTTTAAGGCGCTCAGCCTCGGAAAAGATCCTTCTAAACTGCTTTTCAGTCAGATCACCATAGTAACCTTTTAGTTTCTGTTTCGCCCGTAATTGAATCCCAAAATCTGAAAGTTTTGCCTTTCGTCTCTGTCCATGTTGTCCAGGTCCATACTCACGCCTATTAACTGGCGACTTAGGTCTACCCCAAATGTTCTCGCCCATTCTACGATCTATTTTATGCTTGGCAGCGGTGCGTTTTGTCACGGCTGGTTCCTTTCAAAAGTTGAAAGGTGTTTTCCTCTACCAATAAGATTGGTCGACAGGTTTCCTCTTACGAAGTCCACAAACACCAAAGTTAAAAGGGCTTCTTAATACGGAGGCATAACGTAAGTCAATGGCAAATCGATTTTATTCCTTAGATATGTGATTTTATAACCTCTATACTTTGATTGTCACTTTTATTCTCTAACTCACCTGTTATATTGACCTGATTAGAAAAGATAATAATTAGAAAGAATCCAATATTAAATTTAATTAAGCTGTGCGTGGGCGCACAAGGCATTTCAGATTTATATCAGCGGCAAAACAGTGACGGAGCAAGAACTTCCAACAAAGCGGGGCGAAAAGTAGTTCATGTTACTAGAATGTGGCCAAAGCGCGAGAACGAGCTCTTAGCAGGAGGATCCCTCTATTGGGTAATCAAAGGCTTAATTTTAGCGCGACAAGAAATTTTAGGCCTTGAAGAAATAATAGGTTCAGATCATATCAAACGGTGCGGTATCGTGTTATCTGAAAAAATTGTTAAAACGTCGCCCAAACCTAAAAGAGCATTTCAAGGCTGGCGGTATTTAACATACGATCAAGCTCCACCAGATGTTGGTGACTTTTCAACCATAGAAGAGGAAATCCCCCACTCATTGCAATTAGAATTATCTAGACTTGGAGTTCTTTAACATTGAGATTTGGGTTTTTAATTGATACCTTACTATTAAAATTTTCTAAAATTTTGCATTTATTTAGAGGCCATTTTGAAACATAAGAAAGGTATAGGGTCGCTTGACTGCGAAGCACTGGCTTATCACCAATAACTTTCAAATGATTTGCTTTAAGGGTCCTTCCAGACGAAGTAATATCTGCAATTGCTTCAGCAGCATTATTCTTTATTGCTCCTTCAGTTGCACCCTGACTATCTATTAACTGACAATCTGCAACTCCCATTCTTCGTAAATAAGACCTCATTAAGTTATGATATTTGGTAGCAATACGTAACCTAAATTCATTTTCTCTTCGAAAGTTAATGGCTACGGCATCAAAATCATCGATAGACTCAACATCTAC
This sequence comes from Paracoccaceae bacterium, assembly GCA_029242355.1. Lineage (GTDB taxonomy): Bacteria > Pseudomonadota > Alphaproteobacteria > Rhodobacterales > Rhodobacteraceae > JAYZEV01. Next base: position 9,377 of record JAQWUC010000048.1, read on the forward strand.
CCAAAATTTTGGAACAGCTAGAACTAAATCTGCTTTTCCAAAATTTAACGGCTTTAATTCAAGAAGAGTTTCCCTCCACATTGGAATGTTTTCTCTTACCAAATCTTGCCCAGTTATACCCAAATCAATTCTACCAGCTGCCAACTCTTTTGGTATTTCACTAGCAGATATCAGAATTACTTTAATTTTTGGCATTCCTAAAATACTAGCAGAATATTCTCTAGATCCTATAAACGCATCTATTCTAATACCATACTGAGCAAACCAGGAAATCGTTAGGTCCATCAGTCTACCTTTTGAAGGTATCCCCAATTTTAAAAAACTCATTTATAATTCCTTTCGAAGAGAAAATAAAATTTCTGGTCGAATTATACCGCCCACCGCAGGAATACATGCGCCTTTTCCCAGAATACTTGTCAACGCATTGTAACGGCCTCCTTGTGCCACAGCAGGGAGACTCGGGGCCCCTTTTAAAGAAATTATGAAGATGAAACCATCATAGTACTCAAGACTTGTTCGAGTTAAATTTGCTACGAAATTCAAATTTTTTACGTTTATACTAAGTTGAGACATAGCCTCAATTCTGTTTGATAAATTATCGCAAACGTCACCTACCTCTGCTCCAAGAGAAATAAATTTTTTAAGTCTGTTTGGAGCATCAGGTAATGAGCTTTGCAATGCTTGAATTTTTTCAATCATTAATACCACCGATTGGGAAATAGGTTTTCTAGTCTCTTCTCTCAATAATTCCTTCGAACGAACTATAATTTCTTCTACAGATCTTTGCCCAATAACAGGACCATTCGCCTCAACATAATCTTTAACTTTTTCATTCTTTATTGCCTGAAATAGTGCCGCACGTGAATCCCCAACACTTTCCCCGGCTGATAATTGCACCAATAATTGCTTAAATCTATCTGGACGCCACAAGTGCCGTAAAAGAAGTCTTCTTTTATTATCAGAAATATCTAAGCAATTAACGACTGCTCGAATAATACCCATATCTCCAATTTCTGCATCTAACTCTAATCCAGCCGTGCTTCGCTGAAACAGCTCAAAAACTTCTGCATCAGCTTTCCACGAATCAATTTCGTGAAAATTTTCAAACCCTACTTGATAATACTCAGACAATTTCTTACTTCCATAAGGTTGGGATCGCCAAACCAGACCAGAATATGAATATTTTCCGCTGTTCTTTTCAGTTGCGATATGCATTTGTACTATTGGTACCGTAAAATCTGGTCTTAATATTTTTTTTTCGCCAAAAGGATCCGTTGTAGTGTAAGCACGATTGCGGATATCTTCACCATATAAGTCAATTAAAACGCTTGAATCAAGGAGTGATGGCACAACAAGTTCTAAAGCTCCGGCGTCTTCAAATATTCTCATTAATTTTGCAGTTTCTGCTCTAAGTTCGATCAAATTAGTGCTTCGCTGATAATCTGATTCAAAGTCCTTGATTGCAACGCTATTGCTCACGATTACGATCCAATATTTTTTGTACTGCTGCTAGCATATCATCCCGCTTTTCTTCCGTTTGAGCAGGTCGCTCTTTCCATTCCTTGTTGGTCATTATTTTTTTTGATAGCGCTGAACCTAACTCTAAATCTTTTAATTGGACCACTCCTTTATTAACTTCTTCAGACCCCATGATTATTGCCACTGGACTGTTTCTTTGGTCTGCGTATTTAAGTTGCCTACCAATATCTTTCGGGTTTCCAAGAAACATTTCAGAACGAATATTATTTCGCCTCAACTCTTGTACTATAGCTTGATATTGTGGAATCAATGTCTTATCCATTACAGTAACCAAAACTGGTCCTGACAAGACGTTTCTATAGGGAGTAGATTCTTTCAAAGCTAATAATAGACGATCAATTCCAACAGAAACTCCAGTAGCCGGAACCTCCTGACCTGTAAACCGCTTAATTAAATTATCATAACGACCTCCGCCAGCTACCGATCCAAATTGATGCTTTCGCCCTTTTTCATCAAAAACATCGAAAGTTAGTTGAGCTTCAAAAACTGGACCGGTGTAATACCCAAGACCTCTGACCACAGTCGGTTCGACAGAAATTTTATTATTTCCAAACCCAGCTGAATCGCAGAAACTGCACATTTGTTCAATTTCGTTAACACCAATTAACCCAATCTCAGACTCTTTCACTAATTCAGTCAAATTTAATAATGTCTTTTGGTTATCAGTTCCAGAAGCCTTTAGAAAAGCAATAATCAATTCAACTTGTGTTTTTGAAAGCTCGGCCCCACTAGAAAAGTCACCACTCTCATCTTCACGACCTAGCCCCAACAACTGTTTCACCCCATCGAAGCCCAATCGATCCAACTTATCAATCGCTCTTAATACTATTCCACGTTTCTGTGCTGAGCCTTTATTCTCATCTGGCCCACCCAAACCAATCATTTCTAGAATACCATCCAAAATTTTGCGATTATTCATTTTTATAAGATAGTTTCCGGTAGAAATACCAAGCTTTTCAATTATATCAGACAGCATCATACAAATCTCAGCATCGGCAGTTACATTTGGAACTCCAATGCTATCAGCATCACATTGATAGAATTGCTTAAATCGTCCAGGTCCAGGTTTTTCATTCCGCCAAACAGGACCCATAGAGAACCGCCTATAAGGCAAAGTTAACTGGTTTTTGTATTGTGCGTAAAACCGAGCCAATGGTGCTGTGAGATCATATCTCAAGGCTAACCACTTTTCATCCTCATCTTTCCAAGAAAAGACCCCCTCGTTTGGACGATCAACGTCAGGTAGAAACTTCCCCAAAGCCTCAACTGTTTCAATTGCAGCTGTTTCGAGTATATCAAAGCCATAATGATGATAAATTTCACCCACGGCTTTTAGCATTTTATCACGAGAAATAACATCAGATCCCTGATAATCCCGAAACCCTTTCGGTGCTAAAGCTTTTGGTCGAATAGGTTTTTTTATTTTGTTTTTCATAATCGTTTCTAAACCTTAAAAAATACGTAGCAAAGTTAATAGGTGGTCAAAAATTTATTCATTGATCTAAACTATTATCAATTAAAATTCCCTCTGAAAAATTTAAGTGGCTCAAGATTACTTTTATTACACAAAGTTACAACAACACCAGTTAAAAAACGTCCCATCGCTGATCTGAAGTCAGTATTGCTCATTGATTTTTCTATCTAAAAAGGAATAAAAAAAAAGAGACTCTAAGGTTCAATTTAAAAGTAAAACTCATAAAAGGATGTATTGCCATGGATAATCTCGAAAGTCGAGTAACAGATTTAGAAATCCAAATAACCCATCAAATAAAAACAATTGAAGAACTTAATTCCGTGATAATAAGTCAACAAAACGATTTAAAAAAAATTGAAAAAGTTAATAATTTTTTACTTGCAAATTTCCAGACCTCTCACAATCATGATGATGGTTCCTTATTAACTATTTTAGATTCAAATGCCCCCAACGATTAATAAAAAAATGGCCTAACTTTTGATTCGTTCGAGGTGGGTTACTCCTTCAATATGTTTTATTGCTCCAATTAAATCAGGGGATATCAAATAATTATCTGGTAATTCAATTTCTATATCGCCTGCTAACCCAGTATTGATTACTACCACATTTAGAGGAACTGCCATAACGTCAGTTTTGGAAGAATCATCACGTAACCTCATAGCTAATGCATTTACTGCCTCAACTGACTCCACAAAAACTCTAAATCCACTAGAATCCGCCTTTTCAACTATTTTTTTAATCGGATTTGCGCCCTTTAGTAAAAGTTTTATTTGCTCACCCTCGGTTTTTACCTCGCACAATAATACTAATATCGCACCAACATCAAACATCTCTCTACTTCTCGCAAGAACATCAGAAAATACTGTTACTTCAAAAATACCACCTGGGTCCGAGAATTGAACAAAGGCAAAACGATTTCCCCTCGCAGATTGACGTTCTTGTTTGCCACTAACGACTCCAACTATATTTACTAACGACGGTATTTCTTTCGGGTCTTTTTTTAATTTAGAAAAAATCATAACATTATTTTCAAACAAATATGATAAATATTCATCAATAGGATGCCCAGATAAATAGAAGCCTACTGCTTGACACTCTTGACTTAACTTTTCAGTAAACATCCAATCCTCTGTTAATTCAAATCTCGGTTTAGGAACTGACTCTGTAACAGTGCCAAAGAGATTTCTTTGCCCAGAAAGGGATTCATCAAACATTGCCGCTGAAAAAGAAACAAGTTGCTCAATTGACTCAAACAACAATTTCCTATTTTTATTAAGACAATCAAAGGCACCTGATCTAATCAACATTTCTAATGGTCTTTTACCGACTTTCCGTAAATCAATACGTCGAGCAAAATCAAAAATATCAATAAATGGCCCTTTAATAACACGGGTATCTACAATTTGTTCGACGGCTCCGATCCCAACGTTCTTTAACGCACCCAAGGCATAAAAAATTTGTCCCTCAAAAACTGAAAAATATGCGGTAGACATATTGATACACGGTGAATTTAATTTTAATCCTAGGTTCTCTAACTCTTGTTTGTAGACAGTCAACTTTTCAGTTAAATGAATATCACAATTCATAACAGCCGCCATAAACTCTATAGGATAATTGGCTTTTAACCATGCTGTTTGATAACTTAAGACGGCATAAGCAGCCGCATGAGACTTATTAAAACCATAGTTAGCAAACTTTTCTAAGAGATCCCAAACTTTTGTTGCAGTTTTTTTATTCACATTATTTGCAAGTGATCCTGCCAAAAAGTTTGGTTTCTCAGCATCCATAGCTGCTTTTATTTTTTTTCCCATAGCCCGCCGAAGCAAATCAGCTCCGCCAAGGCTATACCCACCCATTTTTCGCGCAATTTCCATCACTTGCTCTTGATAAACGATTATGCCCTGAGTTTCATCCAAAATACCATCAATAAGTGGGTGAATACTCTCCCGCTCCTGCTCCCCGTTTTTTACGGCACAAAATTTAGGTATATTCTCCATAGGTCCTGGTCTATAAAGTGCCACAAGTGCTATAATATCTTCAATGCATGTCGGTCTTAACTGAGTCAGTGCATCTCGCATACCAGAGCTTTCAACTTGAAATACAGCGATAGTTTTTGCCCTAGCATAAAGGTTAAAAGTTTTAACATCATTTAGCGAAATAGAATTGATGTCTATGTCGACTCCTCGCTTTTGGAGGAGATCTATCGCATTCTTGACTATTGTCAGGGTTTTTAATCCTAAAAAATCAAACTTAACCAATCCTGCTTGCTCAACCCATTTCATGTTAAATTGAGTGGCTTGCATATCAGATCGAGGATCACGGTATAATGGTACCAGCTCATCAAGCGGTCGATCAGCAATGACAACGCCGGCAGCATGAGTCGAAGCGTTTCGAAGCAAGCCTTCTATTTTTTCTGCATAATCTAGCATCCTGGCCACAACTTCACTATTGTTCTTTTCCTCAAGAAGTTTCGGTTCATCTTTTAGCGCTTGGGCTATTGAAACCGGTCGTGTAGCCTCAAGAGGAATCATCTTAGAAAGCTTATCTACGTGGCCATACGGTATCTGAAGTACTCGCCCGATATCTCTGATTGCTGCCTTTGACAAAAGCGCCCCAAATGTTATTATTTGGGCAACTTTTTCTTTACCATACTTTTCTTGGACGTAGTTAATAACCTCTTCCCGTCTGTCCATACAAAAATCGATATCAAAATCCGGCATAGACACTCTTTCAGGGTTCAAAAATCGTTCAAATAACAGAGAATACCTAATTGGATCCAAATCCGTAATAGTTAAAGCGTAGGCAACCAAACTCCCAGCACCTGAACCCCTACCCGGACCTACTGGAATCCCCTGAACTTTGGCCCATTTTATAAAATCAGCGACTATCAAAAAATAACCAGGGAACCCCATATCTTTGATTACGCTTAATTCAAAATTCAAACGTTCAAAATATTTTTCTGCACTTGTTGCATGAGAAATGCTCTTTAATCTTTTTTCTAAACCAGCTACCGCCTGCTTATTGAGCTCATCAACCTCATTACTGGCAAATTTTGGTAAAATTGGCTCACGACACTCTGCTTTAACTGCACATCTCTGAGCTATCTCAACAGTGTTTAAGATCGCTTCGGGTAGATCAGAAAAAAGCTCTTTCATTTCCTCAGAAGACTTAAAATAATGTTGATCAGTTAATCTTCTACGCGGGGCTTTTTGGTCGATATATGAACCACTAGATATACATAAAAGGGCGTCATGAGCCTCATACATTCCTTCATCAGGGAAATACACATCATTGGTTGCAACGATAGGAATGTTTTTTGTCAGAGCTAATTGAAGAAATTTTGGTTCAGTTATTCCTTCGTCGATAGTTCTAAGTTCTCCCTGAGTTGGATGCCTCTGCAACTCAATATAAAATCGATTGCCGAAAATTTTTAAAAACCTATTGGTTAATTTATCAATTGATCCACTCGTAGATCTCAATACTATCTCCCCAAGAGGCCCTAGGGCACCTCCACTGAGGCAAATCAAACCCTCCCCATATAATTCAAGATCATTAAATTCAATATACGGATTACTTTCATCGCGATCGAGGTATCCAATAGTGGAAAGTTTTATAAGATTTTGGTAGCCGACCTTATTCTTAGCTAACAGAACAATAGGTCGCGGTTTGAAATTTTCTGTGTCTTCATAATACATCAAATCTATTTGACAACCGATTATAGGTTGAATACCTTTTTTGGATAATAACTCAGATAACTCAAGTGCTGCAAACAAATTACCTGTATCCGTTATCGCGACAGCAGGCATGTTATTTTGACTACAAAGCACAGTGAGATTTTCTGTCGTAATTGCCCCTTCCAAAAGCGAATAAGAGCTGTGCAAGTGCAAATGAATAAAATTGGACGTCGATAGATTATAATCGCTCATTTGAAAATCATTCCGCAGTAAAGGATTGAGTTTAAAAGTGTCTATATCACATTTCTCATTAAACCTAACAAGGGCTCTATTGATTAATTCACACTTTTTTAGATTCGGAAGTTTTTTTGTGTGCAATCAATATAAACTTTGTCGTCATCGTAATCAATATGAATACTCTCAAATGCTTTTGACAGGGTCCTAGTTTTCGTTTCGAAACATTTTCCCAAATTTCAATCTTTCAATGTAATAATATTAACTTAGGAATACACGTATAATCACACCAAATAATGGCATTTTGTTCAAAGAAGTTTGCTAAGGCGCTGGATTTTTCTAAAGACA
>JAQWUC010000049.1 GCA_029242355.1 Paracoccaceae bacterium
TTGAATTTATCACGCGCTCAAAAAGTTGACCTTAGAAAAATCTCATTGGTTGACTTATGTGATCAGTATCTAAATTTTATTTCAGAGGCAAAAAAACTCAAAATTGAAATTGCAGCTGATTATTTAATAATGGCTTCTTGGCTAGTCTTTTTAAAATCTGAATTACTTTTACCAAAAAGTAAGTTTGATGAGGAGAACAATTTTGATGAGTTAGCGGAAAATTTAAAGTTTCAATTAATACGACTTGATGCGATGAGGAAAGTATCAGTTAAGTTAATGTCGAGTGATCAACTGAATAGGGATTTTTTTAAGAGAGGTGAAAAAGAAGATTTTAAAAGTAGTAAGAAAGTTGTTTATACCTCCTCGCTTTTAGATATGTTACAAGCTTACGCAGGGTTAAAAACAAAAGAGGATTTTAAACCATTGCACCTTAAAAGACTGTTCGTTTTCACACCTGAGGAAGCTTTGGAAATTATGAATGAAAAATTAAGACTATCAATTGATTGGCAAACGCTTGATAAATTTGTGCCAAAATTGTGGAGACAAGAACCGCAAAAAAGGCGCGCGGCTATCGCAACTAGCTTCGCTGTTAGCTTAGAACAGGCAAGGCTAAAGCGAGTTGAAATAATGCAAGCTGAAATGTTTGCTCCTCTATATTTGCGTAAAGTGGATCAGTTCTAAAATAGGTGAATTAGATATGAATATTAATTTTAAAGATGATATAGAAACAACAAAAGATGCTGTCGTGTCTGAATCAGAATTTGATCAGGAAAGAATGATTGAAGCAATACTTTTTGCAACTACCGAACCGCTGAGTTTAAAAGAAATCACAAAACGAATGCCAGAAAATGCCAACCCTAGAGTTGCGCTGGATTCGTTACGGAAAAAATATGAAAATAGAGGGTTTCGAATAGTAAAAATTTTAGATTCATACGCCTTTAGAACAGCAACTGATTTAAGTTATTTGCTTCAGAATCACGTTGTTGAAAAACGACGACTTTCAAAGGCTGCTCTCGAAGTTCTTGCAATTGTGGCTTACCATAAGTCTTCAACTCGCGCCGAGATAGAAGAAATTCGAGGTGTTTCTGTGTCGACGGGTACTTTAGACCTTCTTATGGAGACAGGTTGGATTACTCTTGGTCCACGAAGATTGACCCCTGGGCGCCCTATAACTTTTCTAGTCACCGAGTCGTTCTTGGATCATTTTGGTTTGAAGTCGACACAAGATTTGCCTGGAATTAATGAATTAAGGGAAACTGGTTTACTTGACAGGAGATCTATGTCGTTAGAAGAAATCAAAGTCGATAACTTAGACAAAGAGCCTGTGTCCTAGTTTATGAATTTTTAAAATGCTTCGAAAGTTTTAATTTTTGACCCTGGTAATTTGATTTTAAATCTGAGCCATAAAGTATTGCGGGAACTTCTGCCATTCTTTCGTAGATCAATCTTCCTATGATTTGACCGTTGCGTAGTGCAAATGGGGATTCATAGCATCTAATCTCTAGAACCCCCCTCGAACCAGCGCCGCCGGCACTTAAAAACCCGAACCCTGGGTCAAAGAATCCTGCATAGTGAACTCTAAATTCGCCAACCATCGCCAAATATGGTGCCATCTCCGCCGCAAATTCTGGAGGTACTGTAACAGTTTCTTTACTCATTAAAATATAGAATGCTCCAGGATCTAAGATTAAGCAGTCAGCTTTCACTTCAATGGGATCCCAAAAGTCAGTTGCTTGATAAAAATTAATTTTTGCTAAATCGATTAAAGGTGCATTTGCTTTCGCTTTGTACCCAATTGGTTGCTTTGGCTCTTTTTTAAGATCAACTGAGAAACTTATCCCTTCATCCACTATAGCATCTTCTCCGGTGAGCCCTTCTTTTTTATTCAATGCGACTAGATCTTTATCATTGATTATTACTTTACCTCTTCGAAATCTGATTTGATTAAGCCTAGTTCCAGCTTTAACAAGAACTGAAAATGAACGTGGACTCACTTCAGCATAGAGTGGGCCTGAGTATTGACGAGGAATTCGGTCAAACTCTGTTCCGTAATCAGTTATTAATCGCGTAAGAAGGTCTAATCTTCCAATCGAACTTTTGGCATTAGCAATAGCCGTTACGTCATCTGGCAATGACACAGATTCTTGTAATAAAACCAAATAAACACAGTTTTTTTCAAAAATTGAACCGTTTGAAAGATTAACCTCATGCATTGCAAGTTCTGGTAATTTATCTGTTATCTTGCATTTTCTCCCTGGTAGAAATGATGCTTGGAGTCTCCAAGCCTTTTTAGACAGTCTTAAGTCTAAGCTTGATGGTTGCACTTGATCAGTATTTATTAAATTTTTAGCCCATACTTTGCTTTGGCCTATCATTTCGTTTATCATTTGGTAGGGAAGTACGCCGTGGGACTTGATAGTCATTTCGTAAAATCTCTTTTTTTTGGCATTGCATTGGTCGGGCTAGCGAGATTCGAACTCACGACCTTTCGTCCCCCAGACGAACGCGCTACCAAACTGCGCCATAGCCCGTAAGTTCTTTCTCTTATTGATTTTTTTATTTTTATGCAACTATCTTTTTCTTACATCGATTTCTTATTCGGTCGTGAATTTGACGTATTTTTTCTAAAATGTTTTCTAATTTTTTTGAATCTATTTTTTTTGAATCTATATTGTGAGGCATTTTAATTTTTTGTAAATTTAAGGATTGGATTGACGTTGTCTCGGGTACTTTATTTTTTTGTTTTACTGATAATGTGCTAGGCGTGTTCGTGTTGAGAATTTTATCCGCGCCCAGCTTTGCTATTGATTTTATTCCACTGCTTTGAATTACTTTTTGCGTGCCTTTAATGGTTAAACCTTTAGAGTGCAATAAGTATTTTATTCCAAGTAATAGATGTATATCCTCAGGTCGATAGTATCTCCTACCACCTCCGCGTTTCATAGGCTTAATATATTTAAATTTGCTTTCCCAAAATCTTAGGACGTGCGCTGGAAGCTCCAGAATTTCAGCAGTTTCGGTTATAGTTCTGAAGGCCTTTTCTGACTTTATCACACTCATTTATCTACATTAATTACGTTATTTATTCCCAAGATTGACACGGTCTTTCATTAATTGCGATGGTCTAAAAGTTATTACACGCCTACTCGTAATTTCTGCTTCTGCTCCAGTTTTAGGGTTACGCCCTATTCTTGATCTCTTATTACGAGTAGTGAATGTTCCAAAGGATGAAATTTTTACCACTTGATTTTGTATTAACGCGTTCGAGATATGGTTTAAAACTGACTCTACTAGTTGGGATGACTCATATCTAGATAAACCGACTTCACTAAAAACTGCTTCACTTAAGTGCATTCTAGTCAGAGTAGAATTTGCCATAAATCGTCCTCCTTGTTTTCTACACATTAAAAGAGCAAGTAATTATAAGTCAATAACAAGAAATATTTTTTTTTGATTTGGGTGCTTACTGGATAACTCATGGATAAAATCTAAGTTTTCTTGTAATTAGAGCGCGAGAACTATGATAAAACACTGCAATGAGTTATCTAGTCCTCACGGTAAATCTCGTAAAGTCGGTATTTTCTCTTTGGCAAACTAGCTGATTTTCTTTCTCGACTTTAATTTTTTGCAAATTGTGTCATCAGTTTTTGCGAGAATCCAGTATCTTCGAGTTGAAAAGCTAAATTTATTGCAGCCGCTACCCCAATCTCATCTGCACCCCCATGAGATTTTATAACAACTCCATTGAGACCAAGAAAGATTCCTCCATTGACATTTCGGGGATCAATTTTTTTGTTCAATTCTTTAAGCGACGACAAAGATAGAATGGAACCAAGTTTTGACATAAGGGACTTGTTAAAAGATTCTTTAAGAAAGTGCTTTATGAGAGACGCAGTGCCCTCGCCAGTTTTAAGAGCAACATTTCCGGTAAATCCATCGGTGACTATTACATCCACTTTTGATGACGGTAGGTCTCCACCTTCAACATATCCTACAAATTCAAAACTTTCCGAAGTTTTCTGGGCGTCAGCAATAAGTAGTGAAGCTGCATGTAATTCATTTCGCCCTTTATGAATGTCTGTTCCGACATTAAGTAATCCAATTCGCGGTATTTTAATCGAAAAACCTGTTTTCGCGTATGCTGCACCCATCAGGGCGTACTGAAGTAGATCATCACTGTCAGCTTTAACATCGGCTCCCGCATCAAGAACGATGTTGAATCCTCGTTGGTTTGTGGAAGGCCAAAGAATCGCGATGGCAGGTCTATTTACCCCTGGAGCCTTTCTCAATTGCATCATTGACATAGCCATTAATGCTCCAGTGTTGCCACACGAAAGCGCAATGTGAGCATTTCCTCGGGCAAGCGAATTCAGTGAGCTCCACATGCTGGAGTTTTTTCCTGATCTCAATGCAGTAGATGGTTTTTCATCCATGGCAACCACACTGTCGCAGGGGATTATGGAGGATGCAGATGAAATTTTAGGAAAGTATTTAATTTTTTTGTATAATTGGCTTTGATTACCATGGATTAAAAATTTAAGTCGATTATTTCTACTTAATGAATGATTTATACCACCAATAACAGCTTCTACACCTCTATCTCCGCCCATGGCATCGATAGATATAATTATTTTATCACTTTTATTACTTTCGTTGGTCAACTAATTTGACATCTGCAATCGCCATAGCTGATGCTATGCCGCGTCCTCGTCAAGATCGACTTCGTCATCGCTTGTTACAATTTCTCTAAGAGAAGTCCCGTGTCCATAATAACCGCAGGAGGCACATACATGATGCGGTAACTTCAACTCTCCACAGTTAGGACACTCGGTGGTGTTAACACTCTTCAACGCATCATGTGCTCTCCGCATTCCACGTTTGGACCTCGTGATTTTACTCTTTGGAACAGCCATTTAACAACCTCGCATTAAGTACTTTATAATATTTTTATCCGTACCTACGATTTTAATCGTTGTACCAGATTTATCGACACAAACTCAATCCTACAGGTGGCACACCATAAACAAAATATGTTGATCCGCAAGTCTTTTATCAAAATCAATTTTAATTTATCTGCTATTGGAATTTTATTGGAATTTTTTGAGGACGAGAAACGGGTTATTTGGAGCTAAGTCTAACGGCTCAATACCTGCTTCAGTTACAGTTATTTCCTCGAAATCAGCATTATTCTTTTTTGGATAAAGTGGAATTTCTAAACTTAAAGCTTCGATCATTATGTCCCCAATGTTCGTTTCTCGATGGAGTTGCTCTATTTCAATAGATTCAGAATCAATGGAAATCGATTTATTTATATTTTTTTGCTCTTCAACCGAGTAATATTGTTCGATTGTTCGATCTATTTTAATTTTTACAGTGCTTAAACTAATTACACATGGTTGAAGCAAAGTTGCTTGTAAAGACGCTTGTAGAGTATAGTTCATTTTACTTGATTGAATAAATTGACCTTTAAAGGAAAATTTTTTTAGTTTTTTAACGCGAAGTATTTCTGTTAGATCAGAGAGTTCTTCCAATGAGCAAGAATGATTGAATTTGAATTTTTTTGTCTTCTGCAAATCGGTTAATGGCACAACCAGCTTAATAGGGTTTGGTAAATTCATATTTGTCCAATATATTTTCTGCAATATAAAAATGCTGTTAAGATCAGTCCTTGATCCAGTGGCTAAAGCTGTTATTATCTATTTTTTTCTGATGAGTCACGCGACAAAAATTCCTACTCCAAAAATTGAGGCGTTGATGAGATTTATTTTACTAATAAGCTATATTTTGAGCACTATAGCTATTGTGGCGTGCGCACCAATTACAAAGGTGTCGGGTTATGTGCCATTACAAGAAGAAATAGAAGAGCTCAGAGTTGGTTCGTCGACAAAAGCAGATATAATCACTATTTTGGGTGAACCTCTCAGTTACAGTAATGATGCCTCTGACTTTATGATATATGTACAACAAGAGGTTGAGACTGTAGCCTTTTTGCGACCTAAGATTACTGATCGAGTAATTGTTAAGTTAACTTTTGATGAGTCCAATATATTGTCTAAGATCGAGCGTTCTTCAGGTGTGAGTGGTAAGCCCTTGGTTATTGAAAAAAGCATTGTAGCTTCAGAGGGACGAAAGTTAACTTTTTGGCAACAAATGTTTGGTAACATTGGTAACTTTAGCTCAGACCAATTCTTAGATTAGCATTAATCTATTTTTTTGTATAATTTAGAGCTACACCATTAATGCAATATCTTAAACCGGTTGGTGCGGGTCCATCCGGGAAAACGTGTCCTAGGTGTGCATCACAATGGCTACAGGAAACCTCAGTTCGGTTCATAAAGTGGCTGTTATCATGCTTTTGAGTAACTGCATTTTCATTACTTGTATCGTAGAAACTAGGCCAACCCGAATTACTGTTAAATTTCGTTTCGGAATCAAAAAGTTCGGCATCGCAACATACACACTTAAACTTACCAGGCAAATTTGGAAATCCATGATCCATGAACGGCTTCTCTGTCGCTGATCTTCGTGTTACCTGAAACGCTAACTCTGAAAGTTTCTCTTGCCATTCTTCTTCTGATTTTATTATTTTCTTCATTTTTACTCACTTTTATTAAATAGTATTTTTTGTGCTTCTATTAAATAGTATTTTTTGTGCTTCTTTATCTTTTTCGATATTTGATCTCTTCTCTTGGAGAAGATTACGGCCTTTTTGAACTCCTGGTCTGCTCTCACATCTTTTCAACCAAGCTTTAATGTTTGGGAATTGGTCAATGTCTTGTTCTTGACGCTTCCAGAGTGTGGCCCAAGGCCAGATGGCCATATCCGCTATAGAGAAAAATTGACCAGCTACGAAATCTCTAATTATTAAGTTTTTATCCAATACTTGATAAAGCCGTGTTACCTCTAACCTGTAACGATCTTTTGCGTAGGGTAAATCTGCAGGTGGATCCATTTTTGGAGCATATCTCAAAAAATGATGAGCTTGTCCAGCCATGGGGCCCAGTCCCCCCATTTGCCACATCAGCCATTTCATAGTTTCGTGATAATCACTTTTACTATTCCCTAAGAACGAGGATGTTTTTAATGCAAGGTAATGCAAAATAGCACCACTTTCAAAAAGTGTTATTTCTTGGTTCCCAGGACCATCGTAATCTCTTATCGCGGGAATTTTATTATTTGGTGAAATTTTCAGGAATGCTTTTTCAAACTGATCGCCCCTGTTGATATTAACTAAGTGTGTTTCATAAGGAATCTGCATTTCTTCAAGAGCAATACTCACTTTCCACCCATTTGGAGTTGGCCAATAGAAAAGATCTATGTTTTTTTTCAATTTGGTCTCCTAAAAAATCTATTTCTAATCCGCTAACCGTAACTCGATGTTTAACCGAGTCATTTGGAGAATTCAATTCACTGACTAAAAATTTGAAAAAACTGTGATTAGCTTTATTAATGTCAAGCAATTTTGATTGATAAGTTTATTTATTAACCTAGTTTGTGTCATATTTTCCTCTATTATGAATAATTTATTATGCACCTTGAGGATATGAAACATATGATTTAGTAGATAATTTCAAAAACTGCTTTACTTATCACTTCCGATTCAATGCCACGCCGTCATTTTTTTGGTCGCGACATTTAAACGGTGAAAGACTCTGAAAGAATAAATGCTAAAAGCTTTAACTAACTAATAGGATACAAAAATGAATTTTCTCAATTCAAAAACTGAAATCGGGGATAAAAAAGATTTAGTGAAGAGACCTAGCGCTAAAGAGGCTGAGGACGCGGTCAGAATCCTTTTAAGATGGGCAGGTGACGATCCGACACGAGAAGGTTTAATTGATACCCCAGCGAGAGTAGTGCGAGCTTATAACGAATGGTTCGCTGGATACAATCAAGACCCTACAGAAATTTTAGAGAGAACATTTGAAGAAGTCGCGGGGTACTCGGAGATGGTGACTTTAAAAGATATAAGATTTGAAAGTTTCTGTGAGCATCATTTAGCGCCAATAATTGGGATTGTGCATGTATCCTATATTCCTGATGCTCGTGTGATTGGGATTTCAAAGATTGCTAGATTAGTTGATACGTTTTCGAAGAGGCTTCAGGTACAAGAAAAAATGACTAGCCAGATTGCGAATGCGCTTCAATCTTCATTAAAGCCGTTGGGCACTGCAGTGTTCGTTGAAGGCGAACATCATTGTATGTGTACAAGAGGGGTTCACAAGGTAAACTCAACTATGGTATCTACGACATTCACTGGCGATTTTTTAAAAAAACAAAATTTAAAAGACGAATTCTATAGAATAATTAATAAATAGTTAATGCGTTATTGTTTTTTGAAGATTTAGTAGATTAATCAACTGCCGCTTAGTATAAAGTTTTGGTTGATTGATAGTTTGAAGGTATCCGATGGAGAAAAAAAAGAGCGCTAGATCCCCTACCAGTTTTCAAGATATTATTCTGAGATTGCAAGATTATTGGGCATCTAATGGATGTGCGATAATGCAACCTTATGATATGGAAGTAGGGGCTGGAACTTTTCATCCGTCTACCACGTTGCGTGCTCTTGGTCCCCGACCGTGGTCCGTGGCGTATGTTCAGCCTTCGCGGAGACCGACCGATGGTCGATACGGCGAAAATCCGAATAGATTGCAACACTATTACCAATATCAAGTTCTGATGAAACCCTCACCAGCAAATTTACAAGATTTGTACTTGGGCAGCTTAGAATTTATTGGAGTAGATCTGAATCTTCATGATATTAGATTTGTTGAAGATGATTGGGAAAGTCCAACTTTAGGGGCCTGGGGTTTAGGTTGGGAGGTTTGGTGTGACGGTATGGAGGTTAGTCAATTTACGTATTTTCAACAAATCTGTGGATATGATTGCAAACCAGTTTCAGGTGAGCTGACTTATGGGTTAGAAAGGTTAGC
>JAQWUC010000050.1 GCA_029242355.1 Paracoccaceae bacterium
TGTAAGGCAAATAGAAGCTCATGTGACGAATACGGTGGGTTGGTCAGCAACAACTGGCCAAGTTGAGCCTTGGGTTTATCAGCGATTAAGTGAAACTTTTGTACTTGATGATGAAATGCGACGGAGAATCGCTGATATGAACCCTAATGCTAGCTTAAGAATGGCGAGTAGGCTTATAGAAGCAAGTGAACGTGATTATTGGGCGCCTGATCCGGACACGCTTAATGCTTTGAGAGAAAGCGCAATGGAGTTAGAAGATAAATGCGAGGGAATAACAATAGCAGCAGAGTAGCTATTTTGTAAGAGGGGAAAACAAATGAGTCCATTAGATGTCAAAGGAAGTCCTCCCGTTTTAAAAGGGGAAGATGGAGAAGGTTCAACTCAGGTAAAAATGGATCAAAGTATCAAGATAGATGGAGCAAAAGTTTTTGCTGTTTATGGGAAAGGTGGCATCGGCAAATCGACGACTTCTTCAAATTTGTCTGCAGCTTTCTCAAAACTTGGAAAAAGAGTGTTACAAATTGGGTGTGATCCGAAGCATGATAGTACATTTACTTTAACTGGGCGCTTAGTTCCAACTGTTATTGATACTTTAAAAGACGTGGACTTCCACGCTGAGGAGCTAAGGCCTGAAGATTTTGTTTATGAGGGTTTTAATGGAGTGAAGTGCGTTGAAGCGGGTGGACCTCCTGCGGGAACAGGTTGTGGCGGGTACGTCGTTGGACAGACTGTGAAACTTTTGAAACAGCATCACATGCTTGAGGATACTGACGTAGTTATTTTTGATGTTCTTGGAGATGTTGTCTGCGGAGGTTTTGCTGCGCCACTTCAACATGCGGATCGAGCATTGATTGTGACGGCGAATGATTTTGACTCTATTTATGCCATGAATAGAATTATAGCAGCGGTGCATGCAAAATCAAAGAATTATAATGTTCGGTTAGCGGGATGTGTAGCCAATAGATCTAAAGATACAAATGAAGTGGATCGCTATTGTAAGGAAGTGGGCTTTAGTCGGGTTGCTCACTTACCTGATCTAGATGCAATTAGGCGCTCACGACTAAAGAAAAAAACATTATTTGAAATGGGTGATGACGAAGATGTAGTGGCGGTTCAAAAAGAATATATTAGATTGGCAGATCTGCTATGGAACGGTACAGAAGGATTGGCACCAAAAACTATGGAGGACAGAGATATTTTTGAACTGCTAGGTTTTGATTAATGAATGAAAGCTACGTTAAAACCCGCGATCGTCTAGAAACTTATTTTGATAAGACGGCTGCGAAAACTTGGGAAGTGTTAACCAGCGATTTACCTGTGTCTGGAATAAGGGCCCGCGTAAGGTCAGGACGCGATCAAATGAGGGATGTGTTGCTTTCTTCATTACCCTCAAATCTTACTGGCACACGAGTTCTTGATGCCGGGTGTGGTACAGGACAAATTTCTTTTGAACTCGCCAAAAGGGGTGCGCAAGTTCTAGGTGTTGATATATCGACTAATCTGATCAATGTAGCGAATGATCGAATGATTCCTAGTCTATCTCAAAAAATTGAGTTCAAAACTGGCGACATGCTTTCAGATGAACATGGGAAGTTTGATTATGTCGTAGCTATGGATAGTTTAATCCATTACGGACCAGAGGATATAACAGTTGCACTTGAACAGTTGGCAAAAAACACTAGCAATTCAATCTTGTTTACAGTTGCACCAAGAACGGTGCTTTTATCAAGTTTGTTGGCTATTGGAAAACTATTGCCTCGATCAGATCGGTCACCACAGATAGAACCTGTTAATCATCGAACTTTAAATATTTACATAAAAAAGAAAGCCATTTTTAAAGAAACAGAAGCTCAGGTCCTAAAAAGAATTAAAGCTAGTTTTTATGTGTCGGAGGCTTTGGTTATAAAATTATGATTTTTATTACAAAAAGACAAATTGCAAGCATGGGTAAAAATTTTCTACCTTTTTCGGACGCAGCTTCGCTCGATCTTCCTTTATTACAGTTGCTTCGGCTATCGCTTTTTCAGGTTTCTGCAGGAATGGCGACAATAATGTTACTGGGTACTTTAAACAGGGTAATGATTGTTGAACTTGGTGTGCAAGCGTCATTAGTAGCTGTAATGGTTGCTTTGCCAGTTCTTATAGCACCACTTAGAGCTCTTCTTGGATTTAGATCTGATAATCATAAATCTTCTATTGGGTGGAAAAGATTACCATATATTTGGTTTGGGACACTTTGGCAGTTTGGTGGCTTAGCAATAATGCCTTTTTCAATGATCGTTCTCTCAGGAGATCAGACAGTTGGACCAGCATGGGCTGGAGAGGTTTTGGTTGCATTAGCTTTTCTAATGACTGGTTTTGGTTTACATATGACACAAACTGCAGGTTTGGCACTTGCAGCAGATAGAGCAACTGAGATTACTCGACCAAGAGTAGTTGCCCTTTTGTATTTAATGTTCTTGGTTGGGATGGGATTGTCAGCAATTGTGGTTGGGGCTCTCCTTATTAATTTTTCTCAATTTCGACTGATACAAGTCATTCAAGGCGCAGCAGTTATAACTTTAGTTTTAAATTTAATTGCAATGTGGCGACAAGAAAATGTTTCTCCCAGTAGCAAGGCGGAGATTGCAGCCCCACGCCCTAAGTTTATGGAAGCATGGAGAGCGTTTATTGGTAGAGGTTATGCAGGACATTTAATGTTGGTGGTAGTTTTGGGTACTTTAGCTTTTTCCATGCAGGACATTTTGCTTGAACCCTACGGGGGTGAAATACTAAAACTTAGTGTGTCTGCGACTACAGTGTTAACTGCAGTTTGGGTTTTGGGAGCGGTTTTAGGTTTAGCTCTAGCTGCAAAAGGTTTCAGCCGTAAAATAAATCCAGCAAATTTTTCTGCACTGGCCTTAATTGTGGGAATGATTGGGTTTTTGCAAATTATCTTTTCTCATCCCTTCGATTTGCCTATACTATATTTTTGTGGTGCTTGCTTTATAGGCTTTGGCTCGGGTCTATTCGCCGTATCAACCTTGACTATGGCAATGTGTATGCCTGTCGAAGATATTATTGGGCGAGGATTGGCTTTGGGTTCTTGGGGTGCGGCACAAGCAACCTCTGCTGGTATTGGTGTTGCACTTGGTGCTCTTCTGAAGGATTTTATTGGAAAATTAGCTATGGAAGGAAACCTAGGTTCTGGTCTAATCAATCCGGCTATTGGCTATATTTTTGTATATCACCTTGAAATATTATTTATTTTTATTACACTTGCTGTGCTTGGACCTCTTGCGCAACAAATTAATCGGATTAATCGATCCACCAAAAATAAAAACAGCAGTTTTGGTTTTTCAGAAATGCCAGTTTGAGTTCTAATAAAAGGAGGAACAATTATGGAACCATTTTTTGCAGATTTTGATTTAGCTCAGCTAACACTCTATCTCTTTTGGGTTTTCTTTGTAGGTTTGGTGATATATCTTCAAAGAGAAAACAATAGGGAAGGGTTTCCGTTAGAAACTGAATCAGGTGAAATTAGTTCTAATCAGGGCATGCCATCTACCCCAGAGGAACTGAAGACTTTTAAGCTTCCGCATGGTAGGGGCGATGCTATTGTTCCAGATCATAATCGAGATAAAAGGAGCTTAGCTTTAGAACAAAATAATGTTGCTAATGGAGCACCTCTCCTGCCAACAGGTGATCCTATGGTAGATGGTGTTGGTCCAGCTTCTTGGGCTGATCGGCGAGATGTCCCTGAATTGGATGGTCACGGTAAACCAAAATTGCAACCTATGGCGGATGTTAAAGGATTTGAGGTATCAGCTGGGAGAGATCCACGAGGTATGAATGTAGTTTCTGCTGACAACAAAGTAGTTGGATCTGTGAAAGATTTGTGGGTTGATGTTCCGGAACAATTGGTACGATATTTGGAGGTGGAACTTTCAAATAAAACTAGTTGCTTGGTGCCTATTCCTCTTGCTAAGATAAATCGTAGCTCAGTTGATGTAAATTCTTTGTATGGTAAACACTTTCCAAATGTGCCAAAAACAAAATCAAGTAAGCAAGTTACGATGCTTGAGGAAGAAAAAATCTCTGCTTTTATCGGTGGAGGAAATCTTTACGCTTCTTACGATCGATTAAGCTCACCATTTTAATATGACTGCGAGTGAATTAGATCGACTTCCTGACGAAGTTTGGACGTCGATCCCTGATGGGGAAGAAATATATTGGCATGGGCAACCTGATTGGAGGTCATTAGGTTTCCATGCTTTTGGTTGCAAATATCTAGTGTTGTATTTTATCATAAGTGCGTTTTACGCTGTTAGTCAAATCAAGATGAACTTTAGTCTTAACGCTTTTTTCGGCCAATATGTTACGTTTGTGATTTCAGGGGTTGTTGCTGGTACGATTCTTTTTTTGTTGGCGTATGTTGCTGCGAGGCATACTTGCTATGTAATAACAGAAAAGAGAGTAGTTATAAGAACTGGTGTTGCTCTTGTGTTTCTTTTAAATGTGCCATTTAAAAATATTATTTCAATTGATAAGCAAAGTTTATGGCATGGACGTGGTAACTTGTCTTTTAAATCACGATCAAAAAAGCGAATTCCTTATCTTTCATGTTGGCCAAGTGTCAAGAGTGGCTCTTTGTTGGAGCCGATACCTATATTTAGGAGTATTTTAAATATAGAGGAAATTGGAAATCTTGTTGGAGAAATAGCTGCAAAAAATCTTGAATGGCACAAGCTAAATGAAACATCAGACAATTCAGGAGTAGCTGCATGATTCCCGCAGGCACAAAGCAAATAGAGGTAATACCTAAAAGGTTTTTGCAATCTCTAGGGCTTTTAATTGCTCTTGTTTTAATTTCAGTTTTTACTTTCAGGTTGATGGATTATCCATTGGTGGGCGTGGCGCCAAAGGCGGAGATAGTAAAAGAAATTAAGTTAGATTTTGTTGAAAGAAATCGATTTGACGTAGTGGTTCGTGATAAGTATGGTAAAGTACTCGCTACGTCTACTGACGGTACCAATGGGTTTTTGGGTGTTGTATTTAATGCTGTAAAACGCGAAAGGATAAAAAAAAGAATTGAAGGAGATAATACTCTGAGAATGGTTCAGTACGCAAATGGTCGAATTGCCGTTATTGATGATTGGACACAGATGGAGATTCAAGTTAACAGCTTTGGTGTAAAGAACCTGGAGGTTTTTAGCTTACTATTTAATACTTAGCTTAAAGGTGGGGGGATGAAATTATTTAATCGCAAAAGAGAAACTACGCCATGCACTGTGGAGGTTTCTCATACGTTTGAAAGTCTGCATGCTCACGTTCGTTTTAGTAACGGGACTGTTGTTCATCCGGGTGACGAGGTTTTGGTTCACGGCGCACCGATTTTGGCCGCTTACGGACAGGTTATTTGTGAAGATAGAACGGCTACAATTGAGCGAGCATTTCTCTTAGAACGTATGTGGACCAAATTAACAGGTAATTTAGAATTTATGGAGTTATGTGAGTTTTCTTTCTCAGAGGAGGTTAAATTATGAATTCAGTTAATACTAAGGTTAAATCTGCGGAACGAAATCCAGTAAATAAAACAACCGAAATGGCACAAGATACCACCTTGTTAAATCCGAGATTCTATACAACGGATTTTGACGAATTAGATAAAGTAAATGTTGAGCCTATAAGAGAAGCCTGGGATAACATTATGAACGAATTGCGATCTGATCCGAACAAGACGCATTTTAAGAAAACTAAAGAATGGGATAAGTTTGACTTTGATGATCTTGAGCCTGAGTTAAGGAAGGAATTTATAGACTTTTTAGTAAGTTCATTAACAGCCGAATTTTCAGGCTGTGTGCTTTATAAAGAGATGAAGCGGCGAGGAAAAAATAAAGAGATTTGTGAACTTTTTGGACACATGTCTCGTGATGAGGCGCGTCATGCTGGTTTTATAAATGACTCTTTGCGCGAAATCGGAATGGATGTGAACCTTGGGTTTTTAACGCGTACAAAGAAATATACTTTTTTCAAACCAAAGTTTATTTTTTATGCTACATATTTGTCAGAAAAGATTGGCTATGCTAGGTATATTACAATTTACCGTCATCTGGAGAAGCATCCGCATTCCAGGTTTCATCCTATATTTAAGTGGTTTGAAAAATGGTGTAATGACGAGTTCCGGCATGGTGAAGCATTTGCTCTCCTCATGAAAACAGATCCAAAGCTTACCTCTGGTTTAAATGTGTGGTGGATTCGATTTTTTTTGGTTGCCGTCTTTGCAACAATGGTAATAAGAGATCAGACTCGCCCTGCTTTCCATAAAGCTTTAAACGTAGATATTGAATGGTATGATCGGGAAGTATTGAGAATAACCTCAGAAATTTCGAAACAAGTTTTTCCAATTGAAATTGATTTAGAGAGCCCAAGGTGGAAAAACGGTCTTAAGCGTTTGTTGAAAGCTTTTGAAAAATTAGATGAAGCTAAGCGACAGAGAGGAATTCAAAGCAAAATAAAGCGTGTGTACTTCGGTGCTGTGGCGGGGTTAACCTTCGTTTCATTATACCTTATTCCAGTTAAGAAAAACAGTGTTCCAAAGAATTCTTGTTTGCAACCTACTTATTGAAAGATTAGTTGGTGGAAAATCCTTGGATTGCCGTATTTTTAGGTTGTTTTTTATGGTGGTTTCTTACTGGTTTAATATTGTTTGTTGTTAACTGGGCGGATACAAGAGGGGTCGTTTATCATAAGTTTGTGACACTTGGGCTTTTACCTATCCTAGTTGTTGGATTTTATGGCTTTATTTTCACCTTGAACGACGATTCTATAAATGCTGTATATTTATCATTTTTTTCATCTTTATCGATTTGGGGATGGTTTGAACTTGCTTTTTTGACTGGAGTGATAACTGGACCTAATCGAGTGGAAAAGCCTGTTGGAGTGGATGGTTTTCGGCGATTTCAATTAGCTTGGGCAGCAATCGCATATTCGGAGTTGACTTTGATTGTTGTTTTTTCGACTTTATTTATTCTAAGTTTTGGGGAGTCAAATTTGTTTGGTCTTCTAACTTTTTTTGTCTTATATGCTGCCCGATTAAGTGCTAAACTTAATCTCTTTCTTGGGGTGCCGAAAATAAATATTGAATTCTTGCCGACTAGTGTTGGACATCTAGCTAGTCACTTTAAAATCTCAGGAACAAGTTGGTTTTTCCCGTTATCATTAACTTTACTTAGTGGCCTTGCTGCTTACTGGTTAAATGGTTTTAGGGTAGCTCCCGTTGGGAGCGGAGAAGCAATAGGTTTTTGTTTATTATTGACTTTAACAATGTTAGCCATTCTTGAACACTTTTTTATGATAGTATCGTTTCCAGATGCAGTATTGTGGCGTTGGATGATCCCTAAGTCTAGGTCTAAAATCGCGCTTAAGCAGCGGGGAACTTTTACTAGGTAAGCTTTGTAAATTTGTTGACAAGTGTAGGTGTAAATATAATATTACAGAAAGAGATTCTTTATAAGCTAAGACAGCTATTGTGGGGGAAAATAGTTATGCATGATGTCCTTTTTGAAACGCAGTTGGATTTACTGAAAAAAGAAGGAAATTATCGAGTATTTGCAGATCTAAAGCGATACAACGGTCAATTCCCACGTGCTAAAAACTTTGGATCGGATGCTCTTGATGATGTCACCGTATGGTGCTCTAACGATTATCTAGGTATGGGTCAAAATACTAAAGTTCTTGACGCTATGCACCAAGCTTTAGATGAGTGTGGAGCGGGCGCAGGTGGAACACGCAACATATCTGGCACAAATCATTATCATGTCTTGCTAGAGAAAGAATTAGCGAGCTTGCATAATAAAGAATCGGCTCTCCTTTTCACGTCAGGTTATGTATCTAATTGGGCTGCATTATCAACGCTTGGTGCTCGTTTAAGAAAATGTGTTATACTTTCGGATGAGCTTAACCATGCGTCAATGATTGAGGGAATTCGACATTCAAGAGCAGAAAAAATTATATGGAAACACAACGACGTTAATGATCTTGAAGCTAAATTAGCTAAATTAGATGCTGATGTACCAAAGATTATTGCCTTTGAAAGTGTCTATTCAATGAATGGCGACATGGCTCCGGTCTCAAAGGTTTGTGATATTGCCGAAAAGTACGGAGCAATGACATATCTTGATGAAGTACACGCGGTTGGTCTTTATGGAAAAAATGGTGGAGGCATCTCTCAATTAGAAGGTGTTGCGGAAAGAATAACAATTATAGAAGGAACCCTCGGCAAAGCATTTGGTGTTGTGGGAGGATATATCGCGGGCTCTAAAGCGGTATGTGATTTTGTTAGATCGTTTGCGAGTGGATTTATTTTCACAACGGCTCTTCCACCCGCAGCTGCGGCAGGAGCAAGAGCGTCAGTTATTCACTTAAAAAATAGTGAACTGGAGCGGAAACGCCACCGTAACCAAGTTAATAAGCTTCGCCGTCAACTTGATTTAGCAGGCATACCGCATTTACAAAACCCAAGTCATATAGTTCCAGTAATGATAAAAAATCCTGTCAAGTGTAAAGAAATTAGCGATATACTGTTAAACGAGTATAAAATTTATGTGCAACCAATCAATTACCCCACGGTTCCGAAAGGAACCGAGAGACTTAGAATAACTCCTTCGCCCTTACATACAGACGATGACATTAACTACCTGGTCGAATCTTTGGGATTACTTTGGCGGCAATGTGCTCTCTCACGGGGTGTGGCTTAACCCGTAAACTTTAATAAAAGTAATGCGAGCAAAACCACACTTGCCCCAAGAACTGCTCCGATCTTATATATGCCAGATCTGATTTCTTCTGCTCTAGCTCTAATATTTTCATTTTTTCCGAAAATAAGAGTGTAAAATTGTTGTAGTTCTTCTTTTGAAGATTTATACAGTTTCATTTGAATACTCCCAAATAGTTTTACTTGTAAAAATAATAAGTGCATCTGAGGTAGTGGTTTGATCATATGAGGCAAGTGCGACCCTTTAGCACGTGCCATCCCAGCTGGATATTTAATGTGTTGAGTTCTTACAATTAGTTGGTTGAATTATTATTTTTATGAACTAGCTATGATGTAGAGTTCTAATTTTAAACCATCGGAAAAATACGGAATTCAAATGTAAATCGGAATTTAAAGAAACTAGGAGTGAAGATAATGAAAATAGGTTTGATAGCAGCAGGAATTGCATTGTTGAGCATGATTGCGACCATAGGATATTCTGCAGAAATCGAAGTCAAAATGCTGAACAAAGACAGTGCAGGACAAAAGATGGTATTTGAACCCTCATTAATAAGGGCTAATGTTGGAGATACCATAACCTTTTTACCAACTGATAAAGGTCATATGGCTGCATCAATAAAGGGAATGATGGCTGACGGTGGAAAATTTAAAGGAAAAACAAATAAGCCTGTGAGTTATGTTGTGACTGCAGAAGGACTATACGGAATAAAATGCACTCCTCACATGGCTAACGGCATGGTTGCAGTTATAGCCGTGGGTAACACTTTTGAGACAGAGGCTTTCCTCGAAGGAAAAAAAGTGTCAAAGAAGGCAAAGGCTAGATTTGAAGACATTCTGAGTCAGCTCTAATCGACTTTTAAGAAGCACTGAATTTGTTATTTCGTTTAAACAAATGGTGAATGTTTTTTGTTTTAGTAAAGGGTAGAAAACCGTCTACTTTTAGTGAAACTTTAAAAGTTGGGATGTGAAGGAAAAAAGAAAATTTGAAGGGCTGAGCTGAGCGGAGTTCTTCAGGTTTTCGAAGTAATAACTTAGGGAGAAGCCAGAGCGCCGTCTTCAAAACTTGAGTCACTGTATTGGCTTTAAAACTCGCTCGAGGTTTTAGATATCAAAACGCTAGTAACTTATTTACTTCAATCCTTACCTAAAGGCGCCAACTTTTATTTTGTAATCTACGGCAAGACCATAATCGGGATCATCGTCACTATCGACAATTAATTGTCCCGATTTGGAGAGTAAAGAGTGACAATCTTTGCTAAGGTGGCGGAGCTTTATCGTCTTATTTGCCTTAAGATATTTATCAGCAATATCCTCTATAGCCTGAAGCGCAGATTGATCTACTACTCTTGATTTTTGAAAGTCTACGATTACGGTTTCAGGATCAGTTGATGGATTAAATAATTCGCTAAAGGTTGTTGCTGATCCAAAAAATAACGGACCTTCTATTTCGTAAACTTTTGCACCTTCTTCAGTTCTTGAAGATCGAGTGACGGCCTGAACTCTTGATGCAGTAGTCCATGCATATATTAAGGCTGAGATTATGACGCCTACTACGACGGCTACTGCCAAATCTTCCACTACTGTTACTGCAGTTACGAGTACGATAATTAAAGCATCTGATTTTGGAACCTTGAATAACATGTTAAGTGAGTTCCACGCAAAAGTACCAATTACTACCATAAACATCACCCCAATGAGAGCAGCCAATGGTATTAGTTCAATGAGTGTTGAGGCAAACAATATAAAACTAAGCAAGAACAATGCTGAGCTTATTCCAGAAATCCTTGTTTTACCTCCAGACTTTACATTGATCATTGATTGACCAATCATTGCACAGCCGCCCATCCCACTAAAAAAACCAGTTATAAAATTTGCAGCTCCTTGTGCAACGCATTCTTGGGAGGCACCTCCACGTTTATTAGTAATGTCGCCAACTAGATTGAGAGTGAGTAGGCTTTCGATTAGGCCGATTGTAGCAAGAATTATTGCATATGGTATTATTACTTCTAGTGTCGACCAGTTGAGTGGGACTTTGGGAAGGTAAAAAGCTGGAAATCCACCCGAAATATTTGCTAAGTCTCCAACTCGTAATATTGGGAGATCAAACCCAATTACGATCGCTGTTGTAAGTGCGATAGCAGCAAGAGGTGCTGGAAAGCTCTTAATCAATTTTGGAGTTAGCCATATGGTAAACATGGTGAGTCCCACCAAAGCAAGGGTGGTTACTAGTTCGAGACCGTACATCCACACTACATCACCATTATCATTCGTAATTTGAAATTGTTTCAATTGAGCGAGACCAATTACAATTGCTAAGCCATTGACAAAGCCGAGCATTACCGGATGTGGAACCATCCGAATGAATTTTCCTAACTTGAAAATACCAGCCAATATTTGAATAAGTCCCATAAGTACGACAGTAGCGAACAAATAATCAATACCATGAGAAGCGACTAAGCTAACCATAACAACGGCCAATGCGCCTGTGGCTCCACTTATCATACCTGGACGACCTCCAAATGATGCAGTTATTAGACCGACCATGAATGCTGCATATAGTCCTGTTAATGGAGGGACACCAGCAACGAAAGCAAAAGCTATTGCTTCAGGGACAAGAGCGAGGGCAACAGTCAATCCAGCTAAAATTTCAATTGGAAAGTTCACCTTTGATAAATTTTCGCTTGAAGCACTTGAAGATATTCGTTTTGCAAATGTGGAGATATTTGTTTTAATCAATTTGTTATCCTTAGAACATGTGTTGAATTTTTATGTTGTTAATTTGCCGAAATGGTTTCTACAACGTATAAAAAAGTTCTTCAAATCTTGATGTCACCGAAAGACGGCAATACCGCTTCGGTTAAAGAGAAGTCATCATTTTTTGAATACAAACTTGGTATTATTATTGTTTTTAAGCCCGCGCCTTTTGTTGATTTTAAGCCGTTTAAACTATCTTCAATCGCAATGCAATATTCTGGAGCAATTCGAAGCTTTTTTAATGCTAATTGGTATATTTCTGGAGAAAGTTTTTGAAATGACACTTCATTACTCGTTGCTACTGCATTAAAGATTTCTTTAACAGGTCGCTTCCAAATTTTAGCTACAAGCGGCTCGACATTTACCAAGCTTGTTGCAGTTGCTATAGCTAGCTTTATATTTTTTGATTTTGCTTGATTTATTAATTGAGCCACCCCTGGTCTAAGCTTTAGTTTTGGGTTAGCTAGACTCTGCAAATAGATAGTAGTTTTTTCTTTATGAATGCGTATTATTGTCTCCTTGCTCAAAGTTTTGCCTGTTGATGAAATCAAAGTTTGATAATGTGCTAATCTTTCTCTTCCTCCACTTACTTTTAACAATTTTGCATATACATTCTTATCCCAATGCCAGTTTAAACACAATTTTTTGAAAGTTAAATTAAATGCTTCTCTATGAAGCTCTTCAGTTTCAGCGAGGGTTCCATCAACATCAAAAATAAGATCTTTACATATCATTTTTAATCTAAATTGTTTTTGATTATTTAAAATTTCCATTAACTTTTAATGACTTAATGTTCCTATTGACGAATATGAAGCCTTGCTTTCTAATGATTTTTAATCGCCGAATATTATTAGACTTTACTTAAACTAAAACTCTAAATGACATCGAGAAGTGTGACAACCTAAACATATGAAAAGGATTGACTACAATGGAAGATTTTTTTGAAACTGGATTGCAAAACCGAAGAGATACGCTAGGCGCAGATTACGTAGATCGCAATCTTAAGGCTGCTGACGACTTTACCAGACCGTTTCAAGAAGCTATGACGGCATGGTGTTGGGGTTTTGGCTGGGGAGATGACACTATTCCGCCGAAACAAAGATCTATGATGAATTTGGCGATGCTAGGAGCCTTAGGAAAAATGGAAGAGTGGGAAACGCATTGTAAAGGTGCTCTTAATAATGGAGTTTCAAAAAATGAAATTCGTGCGATAATCCATGTGGTAGGAATTTATTGTGGTGTCCCTCAAGCTTTGGAATGCTTTCGATCGGCTAAAAAGATTTTAGATGCTGATAAATGAATGGTAAAAAAGTTTTTGTAGTTTTATTGTTAACTCAGTGTCGTCTCCATGTTTGTAGGAATATTTTAAAAATTTAGAAGTGCGCGTTTTGCAAAAAAGTATAAATAATAGGATTGTCGATTCTAATTCCGTCGTTAGATTTTATTTAAACGGGGATTTAATTGAGTTAGAGGGTGTCGGTGCTCGGGATACACTCTTAGATTATTTGCGGCTTAACAAGTCTTTAATGGGATCGAAAGAAGGGTGCGGAGAGGGTGACTGTGGCGCCTGTACTGTACTAGTCGGTCGTGTGCAGTCAGGGAGTTTAGAATACAAAACAATGAATTCATGTATTTGTTTGATGCCGACTCTTAACGCTTCGCACATCGTCACGGTGGAAAATCTTCGAGCACTTGATGGTACATTACATCCAGTCCAGAGGGCTATGGTTAACAGTCACGGAAGTCAATGCGGATTTTGTACGCCTGGTATCGTGATGTCTTTGTACGGTGCTTGGTTACAATTGATTGAGCCCACGTATGGAAATATTGAAAAGTCATTGCAAGGAAATCTGTGTCGGTGCACTGGCTATGGTCCCATCATTGAAGCTGCACAGTCAATAAGCACCTATGGTTCGTTATCTGAGGATAAATTGTTGCAGGAACAACCAACAATGAAAAATAATTTAATCGATTTGGAGCTTAGACAGTCTTCAATAGGTACATGTGAGAGTTCAAAATTTATTGTTCCAAAGTCTCTACAAAGTTTTTCTAAGTTTTTTCTTGAGCACGAAGATGCAACGCTTGTTGCTGGAGCAACTGATGTGGGTTTATGGATCACAAAGCACTTGGCAACAATCAACCCAGTAATTTTTATAGGAAATCTCAAAGAGTTAAAAAATATTGAGGTAAATAAAGACCAAATTAATTTGGGGTCGTGTGTTACTTACTCGCAATGTCAGCCAATCCTGTCAAAGCATTTTCCTACTGTCAACGAATATTTTTTTCGAATAGCTGGAGATCAGATAAGAAATGTTGGAACTATTGGCGGAAATATAGGTAATGCTTCACCAATTGGTGATCTTGCCCCATTATTTATTGGGTTGAGTGGAACAATTACATTACGAAGAGGTGAGGATAGACGGATAATTGCTGTTGAAGATTTCTTTGTTGATTATAACGTACAGAATATCGTGAAAAGCGAATTTATAGAAAAAATTCATATACCTTTAAATGAGAATCTATTTTTATTTACGTATAAAATATCAAAGCGTCGTGATGAGGATATATCGACTGTTTCAGCTATTTTTTCTTTTGAAGTTTTGGATGAGAAACTTTTTAATGTACGGTTGGTATTTGGTGGGATGGGACCGATTCCAAAACGTGCTAAGCATACGGAAGATATTTTAAATGGAAATTTTTTTGATACTTCAATTGTAAAGCTTGCTCAATTAGCATTAGAAAGTGATTTTCAACCAATAAGTGATATGCGTGCTACCAAAAATTATAGAATGCAAGTAGCGAAAAATCTTATTCAAAAGTGTCAGTTGGAATATAATTCAAATGAACGCATAAAGGTAAATCGTGATGTTTAGAGTAAGAACTGTAAAGACAGAGAAAGTTAAAGATAATAAAATTAATTTTATTTCACATAACCCACACGAGTCATCTGAAAAACATGTTAGTGGATCTGCACAATACGTGGACGATATTCCACTTCCCGCTGGAAGTCTTCATGCCTATATTGGTTTTTCAGAATGTGCACACGGGTTAATAACCTCCTTAGATCTTTCTGATGTGCGCGAGTTAAGAGGGGTTATTGATGTCTTTACAGCTAACAGTATTCCCGGAAATAATGACATTAGTCCAACAGGAAAAAATGACGAGCCAATTCTTGCTGAAAACGAAGTTTTGTTTTGGGGGCAGCCAATTTTTGTAGTTGTGGCTAAAACAAGAAATATTGCACGAAAAGCTGCACGCTTGGCTAAAGTAACTTACGACGATCTGGACTTTATCTCAGATATACGTACTGCCGAGGCAAATGGAGGTGTATTAGTTGCTCCGTCATTAGAATTAAAAAATGGAAATGTAGAAAATGCCCTTAAGGAAGCACCTCGGAGAATTAAGGGTGAAATAGAAATTGGAGGGCAGGATCATTTCTATTTGGAAGGGCAGGTGGCCTTAACACTCCCAGGTGAAGATAATGATATTACTGTTTTTTCCTCAACACAGCATCCCTCTGAAGTTCAACATATGGTTTCTCAAGCATTAGGACTTTCTAGTCATTCAGTCAAGGTGGAAGTTAGGAGGATGGGAGGTGGTTTTGGAGGGAAAGAGACTCAATCAAATCAATTTGCGGTACTTTCCGCGTTAGCCGCAGTAAGAAATAATTGCGCTGTGAAACTGAGACTTGATAGAGATGACGATATGATTTGTACTGGAAAACGGCATGATTTTATTGGTCGATACGATATAGGTTTTGACCAAACTGGAAAAATTTGGGGGGTAGATGTCCAATTAAGTGCGCGATGTGGCTTTTCTTCAGACTTATCTGGGCCAGTTACCGACAGGGCTCTTTTTCATATCGATAACTGTTATTTTTTTCCTAATGCAAGATTACGATCATTTCCTTTAAAGACTAATACAGTTTCTAATACAGCGTTTAGAGGTTTTGGGGGACCTCAGGGCATGATGGTTGGAGAGCGCATAATCCAAGAAATTGCCTTTGATTTGCAAAAAGATCCACTTGAAATAAGAAAGGTTAATCTATACGGCAAGAAAAACATGGCAGTTACGCCATATCATCAGACAGTTACAGATAATATTGCCCCGCGAATTATATCAGAATTGGAGGAGAAAGGTAAATATAAAGAGAGAAGAGAGAAAATTATTGCCTTCAATAAGACCAATAAGTTTTTCAAAAAAGGTATTGCTCTTACTCCTGTTAAATTTGGTATCTCATTTACTGCTACTTGGTACAATCAAGCGGGTTCTTTAATACATATTTACACCGATGGTTCAATTTATTTAAACCACGGGGGTACTGAGATGGGTCAAGGTTTGCATACTAAGATGGCGAGTATTGTTGCTGCTGAATTTGATCTTCCTGTCTCTAATATTAAAGTAAGTGCTACGGATACGAGTAAAGTCCCTAATACTTCTGCTACAGCCGCTTCATCTGGATCCGACCTAAATGGTATGGCAGTTTTAAATGCTGTGAATACCTTAAAAATGCGACTTTCTGGTATTATTTGTGATTTGTATCATACAGATAAAAAGACTATTTATTATAAAAATGGATATGCAGTTTTTGATTGTGGTAAAATAAAATTCGAGAACTTAGTCAAGATGGCATATGAAAAAAGAGTTCAATTATCAGCAGCAGGATTTTACAAGACCCCCAAAATCCACTGGAATCGAGACAAAGGGAGTGGTAGACCATTCTACTATTTTTCGTATGGAGCAGCTTTAGCAGAAGTTACAGTTGATGAGTTCACGGGAGAATCTTCTGTGGATAGAGTTGACATTTTACATGATGTTGGTGAATCCTTAAATGAGCATATTGATTTAGGACAAATTGAGGGTGGGTTCATTCAAGGAATGGGCTGGCTAACAAATGAAGAACTATGGTGGAATAAAGAAGGGCAATTAAAAACTCATGCGCCATCAACTTATAAGATTCCTCTTGCTTCTGATAGGCCTCGGATTTTTAACATAGAACTTGCAAATTGGTCGAAAAATAAAGAGCGAACAATCAAGCGTTCAAAAGCAGTAGGGGAACCACCATTTATGTTGGCGATATCGGTTCATGAGGCACTTTTGATGGCTGCATCATACTCTTACACTTGTAAAGTCCGTCCCACGCTGAATTCGCCTGCAACAGCAGAAAAAGTGCTAGAATGCATGCGAAATTCGAGAATTAAATCTCTTGAGTAAATTCCTTCGTGAAATGAATGACTTTTTGATCTCAGAGAGAGACGTAGTTTTAATCCGTATTGTTAAAACAGAGGGTTCTTCGCCACGTGACCCTGGTGCTTTTCTGCTTGTAAGTAGAACAAGCTCATTTGGTACTATTGGTGGAGGTTATTTAGAGTTTGATGCTACCAAAACTGCTCGAAGTTTTGTAACTAATCCCAAATTTACAATATCATTTCGTAATTATAATCTTGGCCCTTCTTTGGGACAATTCTGTGGCGGCAGGGTTGAGCTAAGTTTCGAAAAACTAACGGATCGAATTAAGAAAAAAATTATAGAAAAAGAGAAAGATAGTAAGAAATTGTGGGATAATGTCCTTATTTTTGGCGCTGGGCATGTTGGTCAAGCTTTAATCCAACAACTTAAATTTATTCCATTAAACGTTAGTATTGTTGATTCCAGACCTCTTAAAACGCTTGATTTTTTATTACCTGAAGGTTGTAAAAATACAGCTTTTCCAGAAGAAGAGATTAGAAATGCGAAATCTGGTACGGCTTATGTAATCTTAACCCATGATCATGCATTAGATTTCCTTTTGGTAAAGGAAGCACTTTTAAGAAAGGATGCGGCGTATATTGGTATGATAGGATCAAAAACAAAAAAAGCTGTTTTACAAAGATGGTTAGAAAAAGAAAATGTTGTAAGTTTTCAAAAGGTCAGCACCCCTCTTGGAGCCTCAATTTCGAGTATAAAAGGTTTAGATAAACGGCCTGAGATAATAGCACCGTTCGTAATAACAGAAATTTTAACGGCGTTTCAAACGCAAAGAAATAGCATTTTTAATAATGAAAATAAAGCGAGGTTAAATCCATGAAAACATTAATTCGTGGAAAAATTCTCAGTTTTAAGAGATAACTATTATCGATTAATTATTTTGGTTTATATAGTTATTTAAATGATAGCTTTCTTTTGATTTAAAACCAAAATATAGGGTTGTTGAGGCACTTTATATAGTGGGGTAAAAACAAAAATAGGATTTAGTTTCATTTCTTTGGGACTTTAAATTAAGATATTTTTCTGGCTGTTTGTTAAAAAATTAATTAAGATTAGATAAACATAATCTGGAATGGGCTGAAAAATAAATGCAGTCAAAGATGATGATTAATATCTTAGCTTTACTTGCGTTGATCGTGTTGACCACCTTTGGTGCAGTGACGATTATTGACTTTAATGGTCCTGAATTAGAAAATAAAACAAAATTAGATAATCGTAAATTACTTCTAGAAAACAGTGAAAGCATTGACCAGAC
>JAQWUC010000051.1 GCA_029242355.1 Paracoccaceae bacterium
TTGTAGTACTAAACGACAAGAATCATTATAAAGTTACCACAATTTTACAAAATATATGAGGAACAATGTATGTCGCTTGCAGTTTATTTATCTGGTGAAATTCATACGAACTGGAGAGAATTGATTATGAAGAGAACAGCAGAGATGGGATTAGACATTGACTTTAAGCACCCCATTCTGGATCATGGATTATCTGATGATTGTGGTGCAAAGCTTTTGGGTCCCGAAGATAAGAAATTTTGGCACGACCATAAAGGTGCCAAACTAAATGCTTTAAGAACTCACAATGCGATAAAAAATTCTGATATTATTGTTGTGAGGTTTGGTGATAAATATAAACAGTGGAATGCCGCTTTTGAGGCTGGTTTTGCTGTAGCATCGGATATTCCTTTAATTGTCATACATGGTGAAGACCATCAGCATGCGTTGAAAGAGGTTGATGCGTTAGCTATGGTGGTTTTAGATGAACCTGAAAAAGTTGCAAGCGCGTTAAGCTATGTCATAAAGGGTCAGTTATGAAGAAAAATAGGTTGTTTAAAATATTTATATTAGGAGTCACCTTTGCACTGGCTATGGCTTTTAATGCTTTTTCTGGAGATCTTGAAATGACAAAAATTACTGCGGGGAATGCAGGTTGGGGATTTTTTTCTGATCAAGTAATGGGAGGAAAGTCAGAAGGAAAGGCTGAAGTTCTTGATGAAGCAGAAGATCAATTTATTAGACTTCAGGGTGACGTTACGACTGCCAATAATGGTGGTTTTATACAAATTAGAACGTCTGTTTCAGATCTTGAAAAAGATTTTAAAGGCATCTCTTTGAAAGTTCGAGGAAATGGACAAAAATATTATGTGTTTATTCGGACATCTGGAACAATGCTACCATGGCAATATTATAAAGCTGACTTTCCGTCAAAAACTGAATGGTCTGAAGTAAATTTAGAATTCAAAAGCTTTGTGCGGTCTAGCGCTTGGATAAGTAAGATAATCCGACCAGAGTCGATCAAGAGTATTGGTATAGTTGCTTTTGGAAGAGACCATAAAGCACTTATTGATGTGGGGGCTATACAATTTTTCTGAAATAAATTTCAAAACAATGAAAACGAATTTTATTATTATGCGATTTGACTCGACTCATACCACGCTCAGAGATTAGACTTATTAACGAAGATAAGAATATGATAGGAGAAAGATATTTTAAAAACATATTTAGCAAGTATTGTTCTATTTTTGTCAGCCTGTAATACGATACCTGCTTCTACTCCTCAAATTACCGTTTTGGATAATAATGCGACCATTGGCGGAATTTCTGACGGTTCATATCCTTTGGAGGCAACTAAATTTGTGTCGCTTCACGCGGACAGGTCTCTTCGGTTGAATCGAACATGTACGCAAGTACTACGATTGAACCTTGTTCAAAGAAAAGGTTATCAAGACACCATAATTGAGTTAAAGAATAGAGCTATTTTAATGGGTGGAAATTCAGTGTCATTGGTGAGTTGGAGAGAACAAGGTTCACGAACAATTCTTTTAGGTAATATTTATATGTGTAAAGGTAAGTCGTTTCATATTCACCCGCATCCGCAGGTATAGTTCTTTTAAACCGTGAATTAGATGTGGAAATTTTCTAATCATTTGTTTTTAAAGCTTTTATAAATGCTTCCTGTGGAATTTCCACTCGTCCGAACTGTCGCATTCTTTTTTTGCCAGCCTTTTGTTTGTCCAGTAGTTTTCGCTTTCGAGTCATATCTCCCCCATAACATTTTGCTGTTACATCTTTTCGTAATGCGGATATAGTTTCTCGCGCAATAATCCTGCCTCCGATTGATGCTTGTATGGGGATTTTAAACATGTGTTGAGGTATTAGTTCTTTTAGTTTTTCACACATTATTCTTCCTCGAGCTTCCGCTCTTGCCCGATGCACCATTGTTGACAAAGCATCAACTGGTTCGTCATTGACTAAAATTTGCATTTTAACAAGTTGATCCTCTGAATAATCGGTGATTTGATAATCAAAGCTTGCGTACCCTTTTGTAACCGATTTTAGTCTATCATGAAAATCAAAAACAACCTCGTTTAGAGGCAGATCGTAGACAACCATGGCTCTAGTGCCAGCATAAGTCAGATCATTTTGAATGCCACGTCTGTCTTGGCAAAGTTTTAGTACATCACCTAAAAATTCATCTGGGACTAGTATAGTTGCTTTTATTCTAGGCTCCTTAATATGATTGATTTTAACAATGTCTGGCATGTCCGCTGGATTATGTAATTCAAGTGTTGATCCATCGGTTTTGAAAATTTGATATATTACACTTGGTGCAGTTGTTATGAGTTCAATATTATATTCACGTTCTATTCGATCCCTAATGACTTCAAGGTGAAGTAACCCTAGAAAGCCACATCGAAAGCCAAAACCGAGTGCTGCAGAAGTTTCCATTTCGAATGAAAAAGACGCGTCATTTAGGGCAAGTTTTTCAATGGATTCTCGCAATACTTCAAATTCGGAACTGTCTACTGGAAATAAACCACAAAAAACGACTGGTTGTGATGGTTTATAGCCAGCAAGTGGCTCGACACATTGTTCTCGATCCAGAGTAATCGTATCACCAACGCGAGTATCCCGGACTTGCTTTATTGATGCGGTGAAAACTCCAATTTCTCCAGGTTTCAATGTTTCGATATTTTCTATCTGTGGTTTTAAAACTGCCACTTTATCAACAGAAAAGGTGGCCCCCGTCTGCATCATGAGGATTTTATCCCCTTTCTTTAATTGCCCATCTTTAATTCTAACCATTACCACGACGCCTAGGTAAGGATCATACCAACTATCTACTAGTAAAGCTTTTAAAGGTTGCTCTATGTCACCTGACGGGCACGGCAGTTTTTGAATAATTGCTTCAAGTACATTTTCAACTCCGATTCCTGTCTTAGCAGAAATTTGAACAGCGTTTGATGCGTCAATGCCTATAACATCTTCTATTTGTTCGGCTACACGATCACAATCAGCTGCCGGAAGGTCCACTTTGTTCAAAACAGTGATAATCTCATGGTCCGCATCGATAGCAGTGTAAACGTTTGCAAGAGTTTGAGCTTCCACGCCTTGTGAAGCGTCTACAACAAGCAAAGATCCCTCCACAGCTCTCATTGATCTTGAAACTTCGTAGGAAAAATCAACGTGCCCAGGAGTATCAATGAGATTTAAGATGTATCTATCACCAGCCTTCGAGACATAGTTTAATCTTACAGTGTTTGCTTTTATAGTAATTCCGCGTTCCCGTTCGATATCCATCGTGTCAAGAATTTGTTCTTTCATATCACGGCTTGCTACAGTATTTGTTAACTGAATAAGACGATCTGCTAGTGTTGACTTGCCGTGATCAATGTGAGCTACGATTGAGAAGTTTCTTATATGTGTAAGTTTTTTCATTGATCTGTTTGAAGGTTTTGTGAACGATAATATCTGGATCACTCATCTTTGATCTGAATCGTGAGTAGATAGCACACGGCCTGTTGTTATACTGCTACGATATTTTTATATGAGACATCTTTAAATTCAAAAAAATTAAGCTGTTGAAAGGACTTTATTTAAATCTTTTTTTACTTTCAAGGCGGAAGGCGATAAATCGTCTTCTTTTGCTTTCAATAAAAAAGGATCTAATCCTCCCTTTCTATCAACACTTCTTAGAGCTGAAGCAGATATCTTGAATTTAAAGTTTCTTCCAAGGGCTTCGGAAACTAAACTGACGTTATTAAGATTAGGTAAGAATCTTCTTCTAGTTCTATTTTTCGCGTGACTGACGTTGTTTCCAGTCATTACACCTTTTCCGGTTAATTCACATCGCCGCGACATATTCTTTCCTTTTCAAATTTATAGCAGATTCACTGCTCACTTTTAGTCAAGTTACCTAACCTTCTCTTATAAGTAAGTCAAGAGCGTGCAAAATGAAGCTATTACTTTAAATCATAGAAACAATTTAATGTAAAATTTTCTTTATTAAGGCCTCTGCTCCTTCTTCTGGTGTAGTATAACCTTGATAAATATCGGTTTTTATTTTTTTTATTTTTTCAAGTATTTTCGGCGATCCTATAATTTTTTCTTGAAAGACATTATTTAATTCACGATTAAATGATGCAACTTTTTGGTCTTTTCTGATATCATCAAAGAACCCTTTTTGTTTCCGCCATGAAATTAACTCCTCTATTGTAGACCAGACTTGAGAGAGTCCTGCGCCTGTCAGGGATGAAATTGGTATAACTTTTGGGAAATAAGGCGGATCATACTTGCGATGGCGAAATAGTTTTAAAGCGCTTTCATATTGAGCAGATGTTTGCTTTGCAATTGGCTTAAGTTCTCCATCAGCCTTATTTATGAGGATAATATCGGACATTTCCATAATTCCTCTTTTGACCCCTTGCAGTTCATCTCCACCTGCTGGAGCGATTAGCAGGCAAAACACATCTGTTATTTCGGATACCAGTGTTTCTGATTGTCCAACACCGACGGTTTCAACAAGAATAATTTCATACCCAGCAGCTTCGCACAGTGTAATAGCTTCTCTAGTTCTCTTTGCAATTCCGCCCAAAGAACCACTGTTTGGTGAGGGTCGAATAAAGGCATTATTTTCTTTACTTAATAATTCCATTCTTGTTTTGTCGCCCAGAATTGATCCTCCAGTGGTTTTGGAGGAAGGGTCAATTGCTAATACGGCTACTTTTTTTCTTTTTTGTATGAGTTGTAAACCAAGAGTTTCTATAAATGTAGATTTTCCAACTCCAGGAGTGCCAGTAAGTCCAATCTTTAAAGAACTCTTTGGTTCATTCTTAAGTTTATTTAAAATAAGTCTTGAAAGATTTTGATGATCTATTCGTGTTGATTCTACTAATGTGATAGCTTTAGCTAAAGATCTACGGTCGCCTTTTTTGATCTTTTCTATTAATTCGTTCATGTTTAAGTTGGTCATAATAATAATCTTTAGAAAATTTTTTCTTTAATCGTCAATTAATTCGAACCATTTGTGCTTAGCTATGAAAATGATTAAGAAGCTATTTGAAAGGTAAGAAAGCTTGGTAGTTCTATCTTATAAAGTTAAAATTTTGTTTGTATGGTTTTGTTTAGCCTCAACTGTGGGAGGAATGTCGCATAAAATTGATCGATCTTTCAAGTTAATATTTTGGGGTACGGAACTTGGAGAATTTAAAGTACAAGGTCAAATAGGTTCTAGCATGTATAGTGTTTCAACGATTGCGTCTGGAAAATCACTAATAAGGCTACTCTCTAAGTTTGAGATTTCATCTGGTGCTGTTGGTAGTATTAATGCTAATGGTGATTTTATACCAAGGCAATCAATAACTAGATGGAATATGCGGGGAAAATTTAGACAGACACAACTTAGGTATCAAGATGGAACCTTAATAACTTTTGAAGGGTCTCCAGAATTAACTAAAGATTATCATATCGATAATCCAATTGGTATTGAAAATACAATTGATCCAGTATCGCTTGTACTTTGGTTGTTGTTGGAGCGGCGCGAACATCAACTTTGTAAAGAAAAGCTTAAAATATTGGATGGGTTTAGAATGTCTGAATTAAGTTTTCAAAAAAAAAGCATTTCTCAAAATTTAGTAACATGTTCAGGTAAAATTAAGCGTAGGATGGGGTTTAAAAATTCAGATTTGGATAAAAAACCATTAGAATTTAAAATTATTTATTCCTTAAAAAATTCGAACGATTTTGAGGTGACTAAAGTTGAGATTGAAAC
The DNA here is from genome assembly GCA_029242355.1 of Paracoccaceae bacterium. Lineage (GTDB taxonomy): Bacteria > Pseudomonadota > Alphaproteobacteria > Rhodobacterales > Rhodobacteraceae > JAYZEV01. Next base: position 5,756 of record JAQWUC010000051.1, read on the forward strand.
GATAGTTGGTAAAATTACAATACAGTAATTCTAGATTGTATCAATTTTTGGGATTAGCTTTAATATTTCTGATATATCTATGATTGATTTAGCAATGATATTTATCACTCCATGATCTTTTTGCATTAAACCATCTATGAGCAGTAGTTTAGATGATAAAATCTCTCTATAAAATTTATTGTTCCTGTCTCGTCTTCCAAGGATATGAAGGCAACTCCGTTTGCTGCTATGGGACGTTGCCTTAAAGTAACAATTCCAGCCACTCTTACAGGAGTTTTTTTTTTAAAATCAGAAGTAGTTAGTACTGGTATAGAAGGGCTACTTTTTTTATTGAGATTTAATTAGAACAAAAATAGAACTTGATGTAATTTTTGCAATAAAATAAAAAATATAAAAAATTCAAACTGGTCACCAACGAAAAGTTAGTTTAGAACTTTTTTTTAAATAATGGAATTATGTTATGGCAAAAATTACTTACATAGAATTTAATGGTACCGAGCATATTGTTGATGTTGATATTGGATTGACAGTTATGGAGGGTGCGAGAGACAATAACATTCCAGGCATAGAAGCGGACTGTGGTGGAGCATGTGCCTGCTCAACTTGTCACGTTTACATAGATCCAACTTGGATTGATAAATTGCCGCCCAAAGATGATATGGAAGAGGATATGCTAGATTTTGCTTATTCCCCTGATCCTAAGGCATCTCGCTTGACTTGCCAGCTAGAAGTTACAGATGATTTTGACGGATTAATTGTTAGGATGCCAGAGAAACAAATTTAGAATTTTATTATTTTAATCCTCGCCAACCAATATCATTTCTATAAAACCCATCGGTCCAATCTATAAGTGCAGCCGCTTGATAAACCTTTTTATGAGCTAGTTTTAAATTACTTTCTCTGCATGTTATATTTAAAACGCGTCCCCCATTGGCCAAAACTTCATTACTATCGGTTTTTGTTCCAGCGTGAAATACCTCTACACCGTCAATCTTTTCAGCAGACGAAATATTTTTAATTATAGTGCCTTTTTTATAGTTTGCAGGATAGCCTTTAGTCGCCATTACTACAGAAATAGCCGAGTCATTTGCCCAATTTATTCTTGACTCGTTAAGTTTTTGCTCAGCACAATCTAAAAGGACGTCAAGTATCTGGGCACCTAATCTTACCATTAGAACTTGGCATTCAGGATCCCCAAATCGAACATTGTACTCAATTAAACTAGGTTCTCCATCTTTGATCATTAACCCTGCGTATAAAACACCTAAAAAAGGTGAACCTCTGGAATTCATAATATCTATTGTAGGTTTTATTATCTTTGAAAGGATTTTTTTTTCAAGTGCCTTTGTTAAAGTAGGTGCGGGTGAGTAAGCTCCCATTCCTCCAGTGTTTGGTCCTCTATCACCGTCAAACGCTCTTTTATGATCTTGTGCGCTACCTATGGGTAATAATGTTTTCCCGTCACAAAGCACAAAATAGCTTAACTCTTCTCCTGGAAGAAACTCTTCTATAATTAGTGAGTCTCCAGCAACTCCAAATCTCCCACTCAACATGCTTTCAATTGTGTTTAATGCAATTTTTTTTGATTCTGCTATCACCACGCCTTTTCCTGCTGCAAGACCATCAGCTTTCACAACGATAGGGTAGTCAGAGCGTTCTAAATAGGTCTTTGCACTTTTAAAGTCATAGAAAGTTTCTGATATTGCAGTAGGTATGTTTCCTGATCTGCAAATTTCTTTTGTGAATGATTTTGACGCCTCTAACATACTTGCTTCTTTTGATGGCCCAAAAGTTAAAATATTTTGTAATCGTAAAGCATCACTAACTCCTGCAAGCAGAGGAGCCTCTGGACCGATGACAACAAAATCAATAGCCTTATTCTTGCAAAAATCAACGATCTCGTCTGGTTTAAGTATGTTTAAATCAGCGTGAGTTGCAATCTTGTTTATACCCGCATTTCCGGGAGCACAAAAAATTTTTTGGCATTTTGGATTTTGAGCAATGGCCCAGACTAATGCATGTTCTCTACCACCGCCACCTAAAACTAATATTTTCATTTCCATTCCCAATTATGTGAGTTACTTTATTATATGAGTTGCTTTATTTTTTTTGTTTTAAGCTAGTTTTTATTTAAATCGCAACCTTTGGAATTTTTAGATGGCAGATCTCTTTGATACAAACGATTTAGAAGAAAATATACCAGAATTTTCAGTTTCAGATCTTTCGGTTGCTATTAAACGTCACATTGAAGGTGAGTTCTCATATGTGAGGGTTAAGGGAGAGATTGGGCGGGTTTCAAAGCCTGCATCTGGACACCTTTACCTTGACATAAAGGATGAAAAATCTGTTCTGGCCGGTATAATTTGGAAAGGAAACGTTCAAAACTTGAAAGTGCCGCCAGAGGAAGGTTTAGAGGTAGTAGTTACTGGCCGTATAACTACCTTTCCAGGCCAAAGCCGTTATCAAATTATTATAGAACACCTAACTCCTGCAGGACTTGGTTCCTTAATGCTATTACTTGAAAAACGAAAAAGGCAATTAGCGGAAGAAGGACTTTTCCTTGATGAACGAAAAAAGAACTTACCGCTTATTCCCAAGATAATTGGTGTAATTACGTCTTACTCAGGTTCTGTTTTAAAAGATATTTTGCATCGACTGAAAGATAGATTCCCAAGCCACGTAATACTTTGGCCTGTCACTGTGCAGGGCGAAAAGTGTTCATTTGAGGTCGCGGCAGCTATAAAAGGGTTTAATGAAATTAACTCAAAAAATTCAATTCCTAAACCAAATCTTTTAATTATAGCTCGTGGTGGAGGCTCCATTGAGGATCTATGGGGTTTTAATGAGGAGAACGTTGTTCGAGCAGCAGGTGAGTCGAATATACCTATAATATCTGCGATTGGACACGAGACCGATATAACCTTACTGGATTATGTTGCAGATCGAAGAGCCCCCACTCCGTCAGCTGCTGCTGAAATGGCTGTGCCAGTGAAAATTGAGTTACAGTCCACATTAAAGTCATTAGATGATAGACGAGTGAGACAGATAAATACTTTCTTAGAAAGACAAAATACTAGAATCAGTGAACTTAAAAGATTAATGCCTAAAATCGACACTTTTGTTTCTGAAAGAAATCAATATTTAGACATGGTTGTAGGAAAGTTAGATAGTGCGATTGCAAACTTTATAAATCAGAAAAAATTACATTATGTGCGGTCAGGTATAGGTTCTTTTCAACCTAAAATCCTTCAAACAGACATAGTGAGAAAAAAAGAAGAAGTCTTTGTATTATCAGAACGACTGAGGTTTTCAATTAAGGTTATTCTAAGTAATTGCAGAACAAAACTTTTGGAACTTGAACGTCTCTGCGAGTCTCTCAGTTACAGACAAACTTTGGAGCGGGGATATGTTATTGTTCGTGACCAGAATAAGCGGATTCTTGATAATTCCAAAGATGCGATTCATGCTAATACTGTTCTTATTGAATTTAAAGATGAGGATGTATGCGCAGAGGTAAAAGGTAAAATTTCAATTTAAACCTTGATGAACTTTACCTTCAAGGTTATTTGGACTGGGTGTTTTGTTCGGATAAACTGTTTTTATTAATTAAGGTTTTGCAATGTCTTTTCTATCAAAATTAAAAGAGAGACTTTTTAAATCGTCTTCAAAAATAGAAGAAGGGTTAGAGAGCATAATAGATAATGAGGCAGATTTACTAGAAAATGCAAATGATAGTGGTTTGCTTGAAACAAAAATGGATCAAGCGATCACTTTAGATAAATCACTAAAAGAGCAAAAAACAGAAAAAGGATCTGATTCAAGATCAAGTGATGAAAGTTCCTACACTGAGTCGATCTTGGTCAGGAATTCAAAGGATGGTGGTTCGCCTGAAATAAGTGATCAGGAGGTTAACTCAGATGATTCATTAGAACTGCGAAAAATGGAGGAAAGTGCCGACCCAAAGCCAGATAATGAAGGTTTCTTTTCTAAAATTCTAAATAAGAAAATCTTAACTGGAAAAAGAAGAGTCGTGGATGATAAACTGCTAGAAAGTCTTGAGGAACTTTTGATTTCTTCTGACTTAGGGGTTAATACAGCGATAAAAATTTCAGCAGCTTTTGCCGAAGTCCAATATGGGAGAAAACTCAATAAAAATGAAATTAAATTGGCTCTTGCAGGTGAGATAAAAAAAATCCTAACACCTGTCTCGGTCCCAATTTCAATATCAAAAGAAAAACTTCAAGTCGTGCTTGTCGTTGGAGTAAATGGTTCGGGGAAAACAACTACAATTGGTAAATTGGCTAACCAGTTTAAAGGAGCTGGGAAGGTAGTTAAAATAGTTGCCGCTGATACTTTTAGAGCTGCAGCTGTTGAACAACTTGAGGTATGGGGGAATCGAGTAGATGTTCCGGTGTTGAAAACTTCGGCTGGAGGTGATCCAGCTGCGTTAGCCTATGACTCGATGGTCTTGGCCCAACAGGATGGAACTGAAATTCTAATTATTGATACTGCTGGGCGATTGCAAAATAAATCTGATTTAATGGAAGAGTTAGCAAAGATAGTTCGTGTTTTGCGCAAAGTTGATGTAAACGCCCCTCATACTACATTACTTGTTTTAGATGCTTCAATCGGACAGAATGCAATAAGCCAAGTAGAAGTCTTTAAAAAGACAGCAGATATTTCTGGACTTGTTATGACAAAGCTTGATGGTTCTGCGAAGGGTGGGATTTTGGTAGCTCTCGCGGATCGTTTTCATCTCCCGATTCATGCTATTGGCATCGGAGAGGGAATTGATGATTTACAACCTTTTGATCCTGAAGAATTTACAATAGCGTTAACTGGTGTAGACGAACTATAGAGAAAAGGATTTGATGAACTCAATGACAAACAGTAAACAAAACGGACCTTTAAAACTTTTTTTAGAATTTGGTCCCATAATAGTGTTTTTTCTCGGTTATAAATATGCTCCTTTACCAGAATTGTTTGAAGGTGATGAAAGTTTGGAAAGAATAATATTTGCTACAAAAGTTTTTATTCCAACTATTTTATCAAGTCTCTTGGTTGGGTATATTCAAACTAAGGAAGTGGCTAAAATGCCTCTTTTTACAGCTATTATTGTTCTTGTTTTTGGTGGCCTCACGATTTGGCTCCGAGATGAAACTTTCATAAAAATGAAACCAACATTTATTTATCTAGTTTTTGCATTTCTGTTAAGTATTGGGTTATTTCGGGGCAGAAGTTATCTTCAATCACTCATGGGTGTTGCTTTGCCGATGGAGGATCATGGGTGGATCATACTAACAAAGCGGTTCACGCTCTTTTTTATTGTCTTAGCTATTTTAAATGAGTCAATTTGGAGGTCTCTCCCCACTGATACTTGGGTAAGTTTTAAAACTTTTGGTTTTCCTGCGCTTACCTTTATTTTCTTTTTTGCACAGGCTAGGTTAATTAAAAAATATCGTGTGGAAGATTAAGCGCTGATCAAGGTTTTGGATTTAATAGAGGTACAAATTTATTTTCAAATATAGTAGAAGTAATTGGGCCAGCGTGACGAAGAACAATTTTCCCGCTTTCATTAATTACAAAAGTTTCAGGGACCCCGTATAAACCCCAATCCAGACCGTTTCTACCTGATAAATCAGCGCCTACTTTTGAATACGGATCACCTAGTTCTTCAAGAAACTCTACCGCATTTTGAGGATCATCTTTGTAATTTATTCCTATAACAGAATAATTTAATTCTGCAATTTTTTTGAGCGTTGGATGTTCGGTTCTGCAAGGAGTGCACCAACTCGCCCAAAAGTTAACGAATTTTATCTCTTTGGACAGCAAGTCTTCGTCTAAGGGGATTTCCTTTTTTCCAAGAGGCGTCAATTCAATTTTTGGTGCTATTTTGTGTATCAGATTACTCGGTAGTTCCTCCAAATTATTATACTTTAGAGCAAAATAAAAAGTTAAAGAAATAAAAAGGAAGATTATTGCTGGTAAAAAAAATAGACTAGTTTTGAGATATTTCATTGATTTAAAGTTTTTCTTTCAGAAATTTTAGCTAATTTATTTTTTGTCTTTCTAAAGGCAATTAATGTTTGAATGCTTAAGGCGATTAAGACCACTATTGTAAAGCCATACGCTGACAATATGTACGCACCATACTTTCCAAATTCAATCATTTGTTAAACCCTTCTGTTCTTAATAATGAAATTATTCGCTGGTTTCTTATTTCCGTTTGGGTTCTAATTAAAACCAGTGTTAAAAACAAGCATACGAAACCTCCCATACAAACTAATAATGGAAAGAAGAATTCATTGGAGATATGTTCTTCCTTGTCTAGAGACAATGATGCACCTTGGTGCAGACCTTTATCCCAAAAATTAACAGCATATCGAGACAAGACCGCAAAAACTGATCCAGTAAGGCAGAGAATTGATGATAGATCTGCTGCTTTGTCTCTATTGTTTACGGTGCTCCATAGGGCAATATAACTGATATAAAAAATGAGCATTACAGCAAATGAGGTCAATCTAGGATCCCATACCCAAGGCGTGCCCCACATTGGTTGACCCCAGATTGCTCCCGTTGCAAGTGCTATTAATGTCATTGATACTCCAATTGGAGCGGCGGCTTTTGCAGCAAGTGCGCTAACATGGTGACGCTTAATCAACCAAATCAGACTTGCCATGAACATCATGAAATATATGTTAATGGCTAGAAAAGCACTTGGAACATGAACAAATAAAATTTTTACTGTTGTGCCTTGTCGAAAGTCTTCTGGAGTTAAGAGCCCACCCCATACTAATCCTACTACTAACAAAATAAGTGCGGTCCCAGCACAGATTGGAATTACTTTTGTGCTCCATTTTAAGAAAATATTTGGGTTTGCGAATTTCCAAATGGACATTTTTAAAATAACTCCTTAATTGTTGACTTTAAGTTTTATTAGTATTTCCAATGTATACGTATGGCTATAGCACTTATAAATGGTGCTATTACTAGAGAAAGTAGTGTTGTTGCAGAGAGTAATAGAAATGCAGATATTATGCTTTCACCAATTATCGATAATTCAATTAATTTGATTCCAAAAATAAGGGTTGGTACATAAAGTGGTAGTACGATTAATGCTGTGAGCAAACTTCCTCGTCGAGTACTCAGTGTGAGGCTTGCTCCAATTGCTCCGATAAAACTAAGCGCTGGAGTTCCTATTAATAAACTAATTAGTAGCCATCCATAGCTTTGAAATGGAAGATTTAGAGTTAACGCGAAAAGAGGAGATAAAATGGTTAGAGGAAGACCTGTCGTTAACCAGTGACTAATCATCTTTATCAAAATGATCGTTTCCATCGGTAATGCAGATAATGATATGTACTCTAGTGTCCCGTCTTCTTCATCGAGAAGGAAAAATCTGTCTAAGGCGATAAGAACGGATAGTAATGAGCTGATCCATAGTATTATTGGCGTTATTTTGGAAAGATTGTCGCTGTCAAAACTAATTCCAATCGGAAACAGTAAAACAAAAATTGTAAAAAAACCTACTACGTTTACAAGCGATCCGCCTGTTCTGAAAATGAGTTTTAATTCCCATTTGAAATAGGCAAATGCTTCTAACATTACCATTCTCCAAGAAGAAATGGATCAAGGTGAGAGGATTCTAGTTTGCTACTTGTTTGCTTAATTTGAATCGATTTTGGGCTAATTTTTTGCATACTTATTTCACTGTGGGTTGCGATAATCGCTGATCCGCCTTTAAGACAATGGGTTTCAACCATTTTGTAAAAATTTTCGATCGCACGCTCATCAAGAGATGTTGTTGGTTCATCAAGTAACCACAACTTCTTATTATTTGTTGCCAACCGAGAGAGTGCAACACGCCGTGTTTGACCCGCAGAGCAAAAGGAAATAGGTTGATTTTTGAAACCATTAATATTCATTGGATCGCTAAATTCACTCTCGATATTTACACGTTTATCTGGCTCACAAATGCTATTCCAAAGTTTTAAATTTTCCAAAACGGTCATTTGTTTTTTAGCAGCATTTAAATGGCCAATATAATCAACATTTTGTGCAATGAAATCGAAGTTATTTACAATTTTTTTTCCATCAATAGTAACCGTACCTTTTTGAATTGGAAGAAAACCAGCTAATAGCTTCAAAAGTGTTGTTTTGCCTGAGCCGTTATGGCCTTTAACAAGCATACAAGCACCGAACTCGATAACAAAACTGATATCAGAAAATATTTGATGCCCGTTACGGTGATAAGATAAAAGTTCAGCTTTCAACATTTAATAGTAATTAGACCAGCTTTAATTCAGAATAAAGTATAAAATCTTGATCAAACCTCCAGATGTTTATTGACAGCACTAACGGTATTCTCATTTCCGCTTAATTTTAACAAATCAGATCCAAATATTCCAAATTTATTATTTAACTTGGTGTGTAAAACCATTATTCTGATAGTATCCTTTAAAAATGGACAGATAATGGAGAGCCAGATTTTCCTAGCGGGGGAGAAAATTTTGTTAGATTAATGGTCTTAACTGCCATTTTATACTCATTTAAAGTTGGAGTTCTGCCGAGAATAGCAGAGAGGACAACGACTGGGGTTGATGCTAATAAAGATTCGCCCTTTTTGTCGTGAGAATCTTCAACAACACGACCTTGGAAGAGACGGGTCGAGGTAGCTAACACAGTGTCTCCTTTCTCCGCTTTTTCTTGGTTTCCCATACAGAGGTTACAGCCAGGTCTTTCAAGATATAATATATTTTCATATTTAATACGTGCGTGATTCTTTGGCATATTATCATTAAATTCGTATCCAGAGTACTTTTGTAAGACAGCCCAATCACCTTCAAGTTTTAATTCATCAATAATGTTATATGTTGGGGCTGCTACGACTAAAGGGGCATTGAACTTTACGTAACCAACTTCTTGTTCTAAATTCTTAAGCATTTGGGCAACAATTTTTAAGTCCCCTTTGTGCACCATACAGGAACCTACAAAACCTAAGTCTATCTTTTTTTCGGCCTTGTAAAAGGAAATAGGTCTAATTGTATCATGAGTATATCGCTTAGAGATATCTATGTTATTAACATCAGGATCAGCAATCATTGGTTCATCAATGATGTCCAGGTCAACAATAACTTCTGCATAATATTGTGCACTTTTATCTGCAGTGAGGGCTGGTTTTTTACCAGATTTAATTTCTTCTATCCTTTTATCAGCGATTTTAATTAAGTTTTTTAGGGTACTATTTTTATTATCCATTCCTTTCTTAATCATAATTTGAATACGATTTTTTGCTATTTGAAGCGATTCTACTAGTGTTTTATCTTCAGAAATACAGATGGAAGCTTTTGCTTTCATTTCAGCAGTCCAGTCTGTAAAGGTAAAAGCTTGGTCGGCAAGTAAAGTCCCAAGGTGAACTTCAATTACGCGTCCCTGAAAGACGTTATCTCCATATTGTTTTAACATTTGAGCCTGAGTCGCATGTACCACGTCACGAAAATCCATGTGGTCTTTCATTTTACCTTTGAATGTTACTTTGACAGACTCAGGAATAACCATTGTTACTTCGCCAGTCGCGAGTGCTAGTGCTACTGTTCCGGAGTCTGCTCCGAACGCTATGCCTTTGGACATTCGTGTATGAGAATCTCCTCCAATAATTATAGCCCAATCATCAACCGTGATATCATTTAAAACTTTATGAATGACGTCTGTCATAGCGTGATATCTGTCTTGAGGGTCGCGCCCTGTAACAAGTCCAAATTTTTGCATGAATTCCATGAGCTTGGGGGTATTCGCCTGTGCTTTGAAATCCCAAACTGATGCCGTATGACATCCTGATTGGTAAGCACCGTCAATACTAGGTGAGATTGTTGTAGCAGCCATGGATTCTAGTTCTTGAGCAGTCATAAGGCCAGTTGTATCTTGAGAGCCTACAATATTTACTCTTACTCTAACGTCTGAACCAGCACCTAATGCTTTACTTTCAGTTTTACCCACTGCATTTTTATTGAAGATTTTTTCTACTGCTGTAAGCTCATTGTGTTTACGAGAAATCTCTTTAGCTTTGGCAAATATGGGATTTAGTTCAACTCCTAAAGTTTGGCAAGCAAAGCTTTGTAGTTTTTTACCAAAGACAATTGCGTAAGACCCGCCAGCTTTCATGAATTCAACTTTTTGCGGACTAAATGAAGAGGATAAATTTATAAGCTCGGCACCAGTATCGCCGTCGCATAATACTTTCTTTTTAGTGTTGATAGTTAGATAAGTACCAGTTTCAACCGAAAAAGCTTGTTCTAAAATTGGACTATCATCATTGTTTAGTATCGGATTACCGTCATTATCAAATTTCTTTATCCAGTTTTTTAGATCAATACCAATACCTCCAGTGACTCCAACGGTGGTTAAAAAAATTGGTGAGATTCCATTCGTTCCTCCAACGATGGGGGCAACGTTAACAAACGGAATATACGGACTTGCCGATTGGCCGATCCACAAAGCAACATTATTGACCCCAGACATTCGAGAAGAACCTACTCCCATAGTTCCTTTTTCTGCGATTAGCATAACACGCCTACCAGGATTGTTTTTCTGAAGTTCTTTGATTTTTGATTGCGCATCTTCAGATATCATACACTTTCCGTGCAATTCACGATCTGATCTTGAGTGAGCTTGATGTCCTGGAGATAGTAGATCAGTTGAAATATCTCCTTCGGCAGCAACATACGTAACTATTTTAATTTCTTCGTCTATATCTGGAAGCTTCGTGTAAAATTCCGCGTTTGCATAGCTTTCAAGAATGTCTTTAGCAATTAAATTGCCGCTCAGATAGGCGCTTTTGAGGCGATTAGTATCTTTTTCGTAAAGAAATACTTGCGTTTTAAGAACGTTGCTAGATTTTTTTGCGATTGATAAATCATCTCCTAAGGCAAGATCTAAAAGAACCCTTATGGAGGGTCCGCCTTTCATATGGCTTAATAGTTCATAGGCAAATTCTGGTTTAATCTCATCTACTATAGTTTTACCTTGAATAATTTCTTTCAAGAAATTTGCCTTCACGCTTGCTGCATTGGTTGTTCCAGGAAGTGTATTGTAGATCAGAAATCTTAAAGACTCTTCTCTATAGTTGCTATCAGGGTCCTTAATTTGTGAGATGATTTCAGCTGCAAGTCCACTGGTTTCAATGGGTTTAGGATTTAATTTTTGTTCTTTTCGTTTTATAATTTCATCTAAGTAGGATGTGAAAAAGCTCATGGTGGCCCCGATGCCAAAGAATTTTATTGAACTACAAGTGGGATAACTGATCTGAACCCAATTAAAACACTTGAATAGAGTTGTTTTATACCTAAAAGATTTAGATCGCAAGACAGCATTATGACAACTTAACTAACTTTTTTATAGTGCATGAAAAAGGTACAATCATACTAAAAAACTTTAATCTTACTAGCGAGAGAGGCTATTGAAAACAGAGGTATTTTACACTATCTAGATGAAACATAGAAAATACATGCTGGTTCTCACTTTTTAGTTTCTCTTGATTTGTAGTTTTTAATTAACACAGGATAGTAAAATATAATGGCGTTGAAAATAATTAAAGGTGACATTCATTGGTTAATATTTTATTTTTTTGTATCTTTGAGCTGGCTTTTTATACTTTTGACACGAAAAAATTATTCTGAAACTCAATTATTAGAATCTCTTTATGGTGCTGAATTTTGGATTGAATTGTGTGGTAAAGCAAATGGATTTGAGGACATTTTTTCGTTGTTTATGATGTGGGTGCTAATGTCTGGAGCAATGATGATGCCAACGCTAGTCCCAACACTTCGAACATATCAGGATTTAATTTATAGTGGAGCTGGAACCCCCATTGGGTTTCTATTAATTATTTTTGGTTTTTTAATAGTCTGGGTTGGTTACAGTGTTTTAATAGCGATTCTGCAGGCGGTTCTTCTAGAACAAAGGTTTATTAATAGTAATGGTCAATTAACTAGTTCAGTTGTATCGACTTTTTTACTTTTAAGTGCCGGGTTTTATCAGTTTTCCAAACTCAAAAACTCTTGCGCGTCAAAATGTCGTGCTCCGTTAGCATTTTTTATGGAGTTTTGGGCTCCGGGCCAAGTACAATGTTTCAAAATGGGCTTGCGACTTGGATTAAGTTGTTTAGGATGCTGTTGGGTGTTAATGCTTTTGGCATTTGTTGGTGGAACTATGAGCCTTGCTTTTATGGGGTTAGCAACTGTGATAATGATCTTAGAAAAATTACCAAAATTAGGTGATTATATTAGCAAACCACTTGGTTATGTATTGATCGCTACTGCTGGTTTAAATTTATTGATTTAGGTTGCCAAAGAGGACAAAAGGAGAAAGCAATTGACCGAACAAAGAGACTCACTGAGGTACTTAAGCACAAATAATTCTCTCAAAGAATGGAAGATAAAAGGCGAACTCATTCTTAACTGTAATTGTACAGTTTTTTGTCCTTGTGTCGTAAGTCTGGGAAAACACCCTCCTACAGAAGGATATTGCCAAGCGTGGTTGGGAATAAGAATTGATGATGGAATTTATGATGGTGAAAATATCTCAGGGTTAAATATTGGTATGATGATGGATATACCCGGGAATATGGGTCGTGGTAACTGGAAAGCGGCAGCTTTTATAGATGAACGGGCGTCAGAAAAGGCTTATGTGGGTCTTATAGATATTTTTTCTGGTAAATTAAAAGGAACAACAGGTCTCTTCAAAATGTTAGTTGGAGAATTTCTCGGCGCTGAGAGAGCGCCGGTCGAATACACAACAGAGGGTAACACGAGACACTTAAAAGTTGGAAAAAAAATCACTGGAGCAATTACTCCAATTAGTGGTGCAAGCACTGATAGTAATGTTGTGGTTAGTAACACTGAATATTGGATGGGATCTGATATTACTGTGGCCATGGCGAGTAAAGGAAAAGTACGGGCATATGGACGTGTTTGGGATTTTGATGGTCGTAGCGCAGAAATATGTCAGATAGATTGGCACGGACCAAATTAATTTAGGAGGATACAAATGGCAATGAAAGAAATTTTTGATTTGGGAGAAGAAATCCCTTTAGGACAAGTTCCAAAAAAAATGCATGCCTTTGCACTTAGGCAAGATCGATTTGGAGAACCTATTGATGCTTGGAAGCGTGAGATTATCGATGTCCCTGAGCTAGGTGCAAAAGACGTTCTAGTGTACGTTATGGCAACAGGTATAAATTATAATAATGTGTGGGCTGCACGCGGATATCCAGTTGATGTAATTGCTGATCGTCAAAAGAAAGGTGAACCAGAGGATTTTCATGCTGGAGGATCAGACGCATCTGGTATTGTTTGGGCCGTTGGCACTGATGTAAATGATGTCAAAATTGGTGCGGAAGTTGTCGTGCATTCTGGATGGTGGGACCCAAACGATCCCTGGGTTCTTAGTGGAAAAGACCCAATGTTAGCGTCATCAACGAAAATTTGGGGTTATCAAACAAACTATGGTTCTTATTGCCAGTTTGCAAAGGCGCAATCGCACCAAATAAAGCAGAAACCTAAGCATTTAACATGGGAAGCTTCCGCGTCTTATATGCTTTGTGCTTCGACAGCTTATAGGCAGCTAATGGGGTGGTCCCCAAACGTTGTTGAGAAAGATGACGTTGTGCTTATTTGGGGAGCTGCAGGTGGGTTGGGCGCTATGGCTATTCAAATTGTGGCTGCTCTCGGCGGCAAACCGGTTGCCGTTGTGTCAAGTGAGGAAAAACGTCAATATTGTTTGGATCTCGGTGCGGTTGGTGTTATTAACCGGAATGATTTTGATCATTGGGGTGTTATGCCTGATACGACATCTTCTGAGTGGAAGACGTGGATGACTGGTGCTCGGGCATTTGGAAAGGCGATTTGGGATATTATTGGTGAGAGAAAAAATCCTAGGATTGTTTTTGAACACCCTGGGGAGGCAACTCTACCAACGTCTTGCTTTGTGTGCGATACTGGTGGAATGGTTGTAATTTGTGCAGGTACCTCAGGTTTTAACGTATCGTTAGACTTACGTTACCTTTGGTTTATGCAAAAAAGACTTCAGGGCTCTCACTTGGCTAATGACGAGCAGGCTGAGGCAGTAAATCAGCTGGTCATAGACGGTAAAGTCGATCCAGGGCACTCTGATACTTTTTCATTTGATGAAATTGGACTTGCACATCAACGTATGCATGAAAATAAGCATATGGGAAATATGGCATGCCTTGTTAACGCGACTGAAAAGGGTCTCGGGATAAGTTAAACTATTTATCTTTAATTTTTTGAAACTATTTTGAAAGTAAGTCTTGTTGGACATGATAATTTTTGAATAGGGATTGTGAAACTAATAATATTTTATTACTTATCCATTAAGAAAACGATAGATAGTTTGCAACTGGAAGTTAAATCATGAATGACTTAGATATTGGGTTTGTTAGATCACAATTTCCAGCCTTCACTGTCCCTGAGCTTAATCAAAAGAGCTTTTTTGAGAATGCTGGTGGCAGTTTTGCGGCAGGATCAGTTATTTCAAGACTTAATAGATTTTATATTAGTAGAAAAGTTCAACCTTATGCTGGTTATGAGGCGTCGTCCTTGGGTGGTAAGGAGATGGATGAGGCTCGGAATGAGTTGTCGGCTTTACTAAATGTTGCTCCCAATACTTTACATTTTGGTCCGTCTACGAGCCAAAATACCTATGTAATGTCGCAAGCGTTCAAAGAGTGTAACACGAAACGAAAGGTTATTATAGTAACTAATCAAGATCATGAGGCTAATTCAGGTTCTTGGCGGAAATTAGAAAAAACCGGTTTTAACATAAGGGAATGGCGAGTTAATGAATCAACTGGGTCATTAGATATTAATAACTTGCGCGAGTTGTTAGACGAAGAAGTTCTGCTCGTTGCATTCCCTCATTGTTCAAATATTGTTGGTGAAATAAATCCTGTGAAAACAATTTGTAAAATGATTAAGAGTGTTGGGGCATACGCTTGCGTTGATGGAGTTAGCTATGCTCCACATGGTTTTTCTGATATTACTGATTTAGGGCCCGACATCTATATGTTTTCTGCATATAAAACATACGGAACTCATCTAGGTTTAATGTATATTTCTGACGAGTTAAACAAGCTTTTAGAAAATCAAGGTCATTATTTTAATAAAGAATCGTCAGTTAAGCGGTTTACTCCAGCAGGTCCTGATCATGCTCAAATTGCATCCTCTGCGGGAATAGCTGACTACATAAAAAGTGTTCATGCATACCACTTTGATGATGATGCAGATCCAAAACTGATAGCGAACCGAGTACATCAAATGCAACGGCGACATGAGACTAAATTACTTGATCCATTATTAAAGTATCTCAGTAAAAGAGATGATTTGAGAGTACTTGGGTCTACGTCGACTAAGGCGAGGGTGCCAACTGTCGCCATTGATGTTAAAGAACGTGGGAAGCAAATAGCTATCAAACTGGCTGATGATGGAATCATGGCTGATTGTGGTGATTTTTATGCGGTGCGACTATTGGAGGCATTGGGAGTTAATCTAAATGATGGTGTCTTAAGGTTAAGTTTTGTTCATTACACTAGCGAACAAGATGTGGAGAGATTAATCAATTCATTAGATAAAAATTTGTAAGCGTGGACATACCTCAACTATTTGCTTAGTGGCTGTAAACGCTATGATGCATTAATTAATAATTAAAGAGTAAGTTTTTATAATAAAACCAAACTTGAAATAAATTTTGGAGCCTTACTTAACTAACAAAGAATGATTTTTGATAGATGGATGAGTAGTAAAATAATAATTGAATTAGATCAAATCTAAATCAGTGAAGTAGTAAGGAATTATAATGAAAATAGCCGTAGTTGGCTCAGGTATTTCTGGTTTGGTTTTAGCTTATGCTTTATCGGAAAAGCATGATATAAAAATTTTTGAAAAAAATAAAACTTTTGGAGGTCACTCCAACACCGTTGACATTGACGCTGGGGATAAAGAAATTTCTGTTGATACGGGGTTTATTGTGTATAACACTGAGAATTATCCGAACTTAACTGCGTTGTTCGAACATCTTGAAGTTCCAACCAAGTGGTCTGATATGTCATTTGGATTTTCATCAGGTAATGGACACCTTGAATATTCTGGCAGTAGTTTGGATTCATTATTTACGCAACGGAAAAATCTCTTAAATTTAAGATTTATAAATGGGTTGCGCGAAATTTTGAGGTTCAATAGGGAGGCTCCAATAGCCATGACGAGTGGTAAGCTTATTGGTCTAAGCCTTGGTGATTTTTTATCTCAATACAAATTTCGAAGTTGGTTTGTGGAAAATTTTATACTGCCTATGGGTGGTGCTATTTGGTCTGTCCCTCAGTCGGAAATTTTGGATTTCCCAGCAGTTAACTTTATTACTTTTTTCCGAAACCATGGCTTACTATCTGGTCTTTCTGGAGCACAATTATGGCGCACAGTCGATGGTGGAGCGAGGGTATATGTAAATAAAATTATAAACAAATTGGGTTCACGTGCAATTAAAGATTATCCTGTGGCATCGATTGAAAGAATTCCTAGCGGTGTAAATGTAATGTTTGAAAATGGAACTTTAGAAAGATTCGATCAAGTTGTTATTTGCTCTAATGCTCCTCAAGCTATGGAATTAATAAATAAGAAAACTGCGGAAGAGCAAAGGTTACTAAGTAAATTTAGAACATCTCATAATAAGGTGATTTTGCACTCAGATAAATCGTTAATGCCACAGAGATCAAAGGCGTGGTCAAGTTGGAATTTTATGTCGCCCGGTGTTGGAAAAGACTTTAAAAGGCCTTCTTCGGTCACTTATTGGATGAATAGATTGCAAGGTATTGAAACAGAAATACCAGTTTTCGTTAGCCTTAATCCTTTGAGGGAGCCAGATCCAAAGAAAATTTATCGTGAGTTTGATTACGCGCATCCAATTTTTGATGAACACACTTTTACAGCTCAAAAGTATATTGATGAAATCCAAGGGTATGGAGGTATCTGGTATGCTGGTGCTTGGCTAGGTTATGGATTTCATGAAGATGGCTTGACTGCAGGCCTAAGGATTGCAAATGCCCTCGGAGCAAGGCCTGATTGGGCAATAAACATTCCGCCTGGGTTGAGTGAAATTTTTCGATTGAAGGCAGCTGAATGATACCAAAAGAAGTAATCTATATTGGTAAAATAATGCACCTGAGGTTAATTCCAAAAAGGCATAAATTCCAGTATAGCTTTTTTAGCCTTTTTTTGGATGTTGATTTTATAAAAACTCCAAAAAAGAAGCTAAGTTTTTTTAGTGTAAACAAGTTTAACCTTTTTTCATTTTATGAGAAAGATCATGGTTCGCGAGATGGAAGACCTCTCAGGCCTTGGATTAATGAACAATTAAAAAAAAATAAAATGCCAAAGGCTGACAAAGTTTTTTTACATAGCTTTCCAAGAATGTTTGGTTATGTTTTTAACCCGTTTTCAGCGTATTTTTGTTATACTGGGGAACTTTTGACATCAATTATTTATGAAGTAAAAAATACATTTGGTGATCAAGTCACATACATTAAAATGGTCACGCCCAATGGAGACGATTTAATTCAACATAAGCAATCAAAAAAAATGTATGTTTCCCCCTTTATTGAAATGGATCAAATTTATTCGTTTTCGCTGAAGGCCCCAGGAAAAAAACTATCAATTCGCATTAGTCAAGTAGGCAAAGATGGGGAAACACTTATTGCAACTCAAAATGGCAAAGCCATTGAATTAAATAATATAAATCTGTTAAGATGTCTGGTAAGTTATCCATTGATGACTTTCAAGGTTGTTCTAGGAATACATTGGGAAGCTTTGCTTCTACTTCTTAAGGGTATGAAGTTTCATAAGTATAATGCGTAGTTTTAAGATAAAATAATTTTTAAAAAATAGGTTGATAAGTGGCTAATTTTGAAAAGAACTTACCTCGCAGATTTAACAATGTTTTGAACTTACTCAAGGATTTAAATCAAGGCTCATTGATAATAGAGCTTCCTGATTCTCAAGTGTTTAATATTAAAGGCGAAACTGCGGGTCCCGATGCTTACATTAAGATTCTAAACAATGATTTTTTTGCTCGCTTGGTTCGTGAAGGAGAGAACGGGTTTTGTGAATCTTATTTAGATGGATGGTGGACTACTTCAGACCTGATAGCTCTTTTGGACGTTCTTCTGCTTAATGGTGATTTGTTTGGAAGTAATTTACCAGGGGCGAGTGTACTTCGTCTTTATGAAAGAATAAGGCATTGGTGGCGTTCAAATAGTAAGGCCCAGGCAAAACGAAATATTGCTTACCACTATGATTTGGGTAACGAATTTTATACGAAATGGCTTGATGAAAGCATGACATATTCATCAGCCCTATTTCAAACAGGCAAAGAGTCATTGGCTGAAGCCCAGACTAACAAATATAAATTAATTTGTGATAACTTATCATTGAAGCCTTCTGATCATGTTCTTGAAATTGGATGTGGATGGGGTGGTTTTGCTGAGCATGCAATAAAAAATTACGGAGCAAGTGTCACCGGCCTAACAATTTCCAAAGAGCAACTGGATTACTCCAAAAGACGTTGTTTTGAATCTGGTCTCGGCGACAAGGCGAAATTTGTAATGCGGGACTATAGGGATGAACTTGGAACTTATGATGCTATTGCTTCTATAGAGATGTTTGAGGCTGTTGGAGAGAAGTATTGGCCGAACTATTTTAATACCGTTCGAGATAGGTTGAGGACACAAGGCAAAGCGGCACTTCAAATAATAACTATAGCTGATGATATTTTTCCATATTATAGAAAAAATGTTGATTTTATTCAAAAGTATATTTTCCCAGGGGGCATGTTACCAAGTCAGCTTGCATTGCAAGAACAAATTACCAAGGCAAGGTTAAAAAAAATAAAAATCGATAATTTTGGTCAAAGTTACTCAAAGACATTGAGGATATGGCATGATCAATTTAATACCGTCTGGGCAGATATTGCGCCGCTTGGTTTTGACGATCGATTTAGAAGGATGTGGAATTTTTACTTTGCCTCGTGTGCTGCTTTTTTTCTTTCACGCACTGGTGATGTAGCGCAATTAACTCTTAAAAAAGGGTAGTTTTGAATCAAAAAACCTCATTTAAAGTTCTAGTAGCTTACAGTGGGCTTGCTGCACCTTTAGCTACTTTATATTTTCCAGTATATATATTTCTTGCAGATTTCTATGTAAAAAATTTTAATCTAACGTTGGAAGAAATTGCCATTATCTTTCTTTTTGTTCGATTATTTGATGCATTCTCTGATCCTATTATGGGCGCTATTAGTGATCGATTAAAAACGCCGCTTGGGTTTCGACGTTTCTGGTTTATTGTAGGTATGCCTTTAATATTAATTTCTGTAATTGCACTGTTCTGGCCAAATTCAGACGCCGCTATTGGTTCTTTTTATCTGTTGGCATGGCTTGTTTTACTTACAGTTGGCTGGACTATAATTATGACGCCCTATTTTGCTCTTGGAGCAGAAATTTCTTCAAATTATGCTGAGCGATCAAGAATTACGCTATATCGAGAAGCTGTAGCTTTAAGTGGTACGATGATAGCTGCAGTTTTATATTCACTGGGAGAAAATGATTTCGAAGGCATGAAATATATTGCGATCTTTGTGATCGCTGTGCTGCCCTTAACTGTTTTATCTTGTGTTTACTTTGTGAAGGAGGACTTGCAACCAGACCTAGCACCGAAAAAGATTAATATGACGCAAATATTTATAGCGTTCAAATCAGAACCTATGTTTGTTCGTTTATTGGGCGCCTATTTTGTAAATGGTGCAGCAAATGCATTGCCTGCAGCTTTATTTGTTTTTTTTGTCGATCAAAGATTGGATGCTCCACATTTAGCGGGGCCTTTTCTATTAGTTTATTTTGGATCAGCCATTTTAGCTACACCTTTATGGGTGAAGCTAAGTAGCAGAGTAGAAAAACACCGACTTTGGTGCTACACAATGATATATGCATCCGTAGTGTTTTCTGCAGTTGCGTTCCTTGGGTCTGGTGATCTTATTGCTTTCTTGTTAATTTGTTTGCTTGGCGGTGCTGCGTTAAGCGCTGATTTGGCGATACCATCATCTATTCAAGCAGACTTAATTGATATTGAAACTCTCAGAGGAGGGAAACGGCGAACAGGAATTTTTTTCTCATTCTGGTCGATAGCTACAAAAGGTTCAGTAGCTTTGTCGTCTGGCCTGGGTCTTTTAATTTTGTCCTATGCTAATTTTGACGTTATTGGAGACAATACAGAAGTATCTCTCTGGGTATTAACTGCTCTATATGCCCTCGTGCCAATTTTTTTAAAAATTAGCTCAATTGCATTAATGTGGAATTTTAAATTGACAAAAAGTTATCACGTAAAAATCCAGCGACGTTTGATTAACAATTCTTAGGTCAAAGGCCATGTTTCAGCTAGTTTATGTTAACCCTAGATATCTCATGACCAATTTGTCGATTAGGCGTCTGGGTGCGAAATATAAAAGATTTAGCGTAAATTCGCTGATAAATGTGTATCGGATTTTGGGATTTTTCGCCTCTACAGCTCGAAAAATTTTTGCGGATACAATTTCTGGTTTGAGTCCGTTTACACCCAGTTTCTTCATATCAACGATCATTTTTTCATAGGCGCTCTGATATATGGTTCCAAGATATTTATTTTTTAACGAGCTGGTTTCTGCCTTATCCCATATTGGTGTTTGAATAGCGCCTGGTGCAATGATAGAGACAGCTATTTTATGACCTGTTAGTTCGCGTCGAAGAGCTTCAGAGAAGCCTTCAAGTGCGTGCTTACTACTGCAGTAGGCTCCATAAAATGGATATCCAATTTTTCCACCAAGAGCACTACTGATATTAATAATTCGTCCTTTCTTGAGTGTTTGTTTGGTGGAAGTTGATCCAAGAAGAGGTAAAAATGCTTGGACGCAGTTAAAGACTCCAATGAGATTAGTCTCTAGTTGTTTATGAAATTCAATAGGTTCAAGAAATTCAAGTGGCCCTAAAATAGCAGTTCCGGCATTATTTATAAGCGCTGTCAAATTATTTGCACCTATATGATCTTTCACTATTTGTACTGAATCATTAATATTCTTTCTATCTTTTACATCGAATATTAATGGGACAAAGTTCTCACCAA
Organism: Paracoccaceae bacterium; assembly: GCA_029242355.1. Taxonomy (GTDB): domain Bacteria; phylum Pseudomonadota; class Alphaproteobacteria; order Rhodobacterales; family Rhodobacteraceae; genus JAYZEV01. The sequence goes on from JAQWUC010000051.1 coordinate 26,968, forward strand.
ACATTTTTTTTAACTTAGAAGCATCACTGTTTTTGCGAACTGATCCAAAGACGAGATATCCGTGTTGAAGAAATAATTCACACGTTGAGAGTCCTATTCCGCTTGAAGCACCAGTTATTACTATTGATTTTATGATTGAGTCCATGTTTTATGGTTCCGTCCGATTTTGTTATGTAGGATAAACGTTGTGTCTGAACCTCCAGCCCTAAATTTACTGCCTACCCATTCACCATTATTATCATAAAATAAGTTAATATTGAGATCGCCACTTACTGCCCATTTTGTTGCAGTTATTGTCCCTTTGGGTGTATTCAGTTCCTCATCACCAATCTTGGCACACTTTACATTAAGGGGTTTTCCATTCTGTGTGCTTATCCATATATTTCGTTTTAAAAAATCTGGGGTAAAGTAACTTGTGGTTGCCGGATTTCCTTTTATAGTTCCTGAGAAAGCTGATCCATTGATTTCAAATCCTTCTATCGTTCTTTTAACATTTGCGTATTCACGTTTTTTACCAACTAGAACCTCTGATTTAATGGACAGAAGTTCTTTGTTTTCCCATATTTCTTGACATTTAAGTGAATACGAGAAAAATTTTATGCCTAAAAGCGACACATCAATTTTTACATCTACCTTTACTATTAAATTGCTACCGTTTCTTATCAAGTTTACGCTTGAGTACCCAACGTTAATATCTCGCCAAACGATATTAAAGACTGTGCCTGAATTTTTAGCGGCAAGGAGTATCGCAGGACTAACTGAAAATCCGAAGCTCGTTACACCAATAAGGAACTGCCTCCGGTACATTTTTTAACTTAATAAATTGAAAGCTCTGGTAAATCTGCCTGTAAATTTTACTTTTCCTGACATTATTACCAGGCAAATACACGGTTCATTGCCAATTATAGATGGGTTGTGAGTATGTGTTTCATCAGCCACTGAGACATCGCCTGCCTGCAAAACGTTGTTACCGTCTTGCAAAGCACCAGATAAAACGAGGGTAGCTTCTTCTCCCTCATGAGTATGTTGAAAAATTTTTGCGCCTGCCTCAGCCTTGAGGAGACTAATTTTTTCTCCATCGCGGTCCGATATTTCATAATCACTAATACCTGGAAGACGGAAACGCCATTGAATCTGCTCGCTTGTTTTACCGATAAGATTATTAAACATATTTGGCATTACTCCCCCAATTATATTAGGAGCCAGAGCTACGCCTTCTTTTAAATCTTGTTCAGCAGCTTTTTTTAATACACTTTCCGTTGTTATAGATTCTAGTTCCGCCGAAGCATGGGTTTCGTTTAATAGCTCGCCAGCAATGCTTTCTAGAAGCTCGACTTTGCTTCGACAACTTGGACAATAATGTAAGTGACCTTTGACAAAAATATCCATTCCTTCGGATATAGAACCGTTTGTGTAAAGCTCTATGATTTCGTCACTAGGATGCGTGTTCGTCATTAATTTACACCTATGTTTGGATTTTTCATATAAAACTTTTATCCCTTGACGATATAGTACTTTTTTATTTTTAGTCACTAAAAATTTTACAAATAATATATTTTGTTGATTGGAGTGAAAGAATTTTGCTTTCTAGCATTGTTAAGATGGTTTCTTTGACTATGAGATATAATTAATTTTTGAAATACATTTAAATAAAAATTATTCTAATTACCTTACTAAACAATAAAATTTGAGGTAAGGCTACATTGGCGGTAAGTTAATTTAAGTGTAAATTCGGTCTACGAAAGTAATAATGTTGATTAGTTGAATGTTTTGAGAAACTAAAAAACTTGGCAAATAGAATAGGAAATATGGATGATAAAAAGTTTTTCGGAATTAGTTGGAAACACACCTCTTATTCGGCTTAACAAGCTTTCTGATAGTTCAGGTTGTGAAATTTTTGGAAAAGCCGAGTTTCTAAATCCTGGAAATTCCGTTAAGGACCGAGCTGCTCTTTCGATAATTAGTGAAGCGATTGCGTCTGGTGTATTGACTGAGAATGGCACGATTGTTGAGGGAACAGCTGGAAATACAGGAATTGGCTTAACACTTATTGGAGCATCAATGGGTTTCCAAACAATCGTGGTTATACCGGAAACGCAAACTCAGGAAAAAAAGGATACACTGAAAAATGTTGGAGCTCACTTGATAGAGGTTCCCGCAGTCCCTTATTCCAATCCAAATAATTATATTAGATATTCTGAGCGTCTTGCGAAAGAGTTAAATTCCACTTTACCGGGGGGCGCTTTTTGGGCAAATCAATTTGATAATCTTGCAAACCAAAATGCACATGTGAATACAACTGCTCCAGAAATATATGCGCAGACAGAGGGTAAAGTTGACGCTTTTATCTGTTCCGTTGGCACTGGTGGAACTTTGAGTGGAGTCTCTAAAGGGTTAAGGGCATTGAAACCAAAAGTAAAAATAGCTCTCGTTGATCCGTTTGGGTCAGCTCTCTATAATTATTTTACTGAAGGAAAATTACGTTCTGAGGGAAGCTCCATTTCAGAAGGTATTGGTCAAGGTCGAATTACTAGAAATCTTCAAGGCCTTGCAGTTGATGCTTCTTTTCGTGCTTCTGATGATGAAGCTTTGAATTTTATTTATGATCTCCTTTACAATGAGGGTGTATCAGTTGGTCTATCGGCTGGAATTAATATGGTTGGTGCATTTAAATTGGCCCAGACATTGGATAAAGGCAGTACTATAGTAACGATTTTATGTGACCATGGAATGCGGTATCAGTCAAAAATATTTAATTATGAATTTCTTAAAAAAAGCGCATTGCCGATCCCTCCCTGGATGAAGAATAATGATATTAACATACCGAACGTAATGCAATAATTGTAAAAGAAATGTCGATTATAAAGGGTAAATAATGATGTATAGAGGCTTTATAAATTTTTGTATGGCAAACACCTTTCTTTTAATGACAATAGTCATTGCGGTGAATCCGGTAAAAGCGCAAAACGTTGAAACTACTGAGCTGATTGCTAAGTGGGAACGGTTAGCGTCGAGAGCTGACGAAGTTCTCGAACGATCACAAGCTTCCAATGATACGTTAAAAATTATACTTTCTGACTTACTAAAGCAGCGTAAAGAAGTTTATCAACGCCAAGTTTCTAGTGAGATAACAATCTCGAATCTGTCTGAAGAATTAGAAGCACTCGGAGCACCTCCAACCGAGGGTTCCTTTGAAAACTTAACTATAAGCGATAGACGTAACGATCTAAATAATCTTATTGAGGCGGCAACCGTACCATTTGTGATTTCTAGTAGTATGTTAAAGAGAACAGATTTTCTTATTGAAAAGACAAATACCATACTAAGAGGCCGACTTACTCAAAAACTATTTGGTTTTGGCGCAACACCGTTTGATAGTGCTCTGTGGATTCCTGCCTTCAAAGATCTTATTGGGTTTTTTAGTCGGATGGGAAGAGAAACTACAGATGTTCTAAAGAGTGATACCCAAAGAACTTTGTTCCTTCAAAAAATTCCAGTGATGGCGGTTCTATTACTTGGTTCGATATTGCTACTGTCAATATTCGTCAAAGGTGTTTTTTATGATGCTTTTAATTTTATAACGGACTCTCAATCTAGGTTGGTTGGGCCTGCGATAGGAGTATTTTTGAGTTCTCTTAGTCATTTGGCATTACTTTTTGCTATGTTATCTATAATTCAAGCTTTAAAATTTTCTGGCTTATTTGGTTTTAACGGAATGGCTGTGGTTAATTCACTTGTTCCGGTAGCGCTAACATTGGTTTGCTCTCGATGGCTTTCAGAAAATCTATGTCATGATAAGCTTGGACTGCAAAAATTGGGTGGTTTGCTTGTGAGTAATCCTGTAAATGGGGCACGTCTCATTAATTGGTTAGGGTTTGTTTTTGCAATAACTATTTTTTCTAACAAATTAGCTATAGCGGGTTCTTGGAGTGTTGGGACTCAAGCGATTTTGAATTTTCCACTACTTTTTGTAGAAAGTTTATTATTATTTAAATTGTTTGGACTGCTTAGAAGTGACCCTCTTTTACTTGATGAACAGAAAAAATACGAAGGTAGCCAGATAAAATTTCAATTGCCGACGCAGTTGCAAAATTTTTTACGCTTACTAATTTTAATATCGCCTATTCTTGCTGCAGCCGGTTATCTTTACGCAGCTCAAAAATTAATAAACCCAATTATTCTTACTCTTGCTTTAGTAAGCTTTAGCTCAATTATTTTTGTAATACTCAACAGTATTTTTGACGTTATATCTGAGCCTTCTGAGGAATCGGTGGAACCTCTTTCACGATCTGGGTGGGCCCTTATCCCGGTATTATTGGTAATTCTTATTATTGGTATAAATGTACCTATCATCGCTTTAATTTGGGGTGCTCAGGGCTCTGATATTCACGAAATTTGGTTACGTCTTAATGAGGGGATACCCCTAGGTTCTGCTCGGATTACATTACCTGGGCTTATTTCATTAGTGGTTATTTTCTGTTTTGGTTTTGGTCTTACTCGGTTCATCCAGCGTGTCCTACGGACTAATGTATTACCTAAGACGACACTTGATAGCGGTGGACGAAATGCACTTGTCTCTGGTGTGGGTTATTCAGGCATCATTTTATCTACCATGATTGCTATTTCTTCCACTGGCTTGAATCTATCCTCACTAGCAATTGTTGCTGGGGCATTATCGGTTGGCTTAGGTTTTGGTCTTCAGACAATTGTTTCAAATTTTGTTTCAGGTGTAATTTTATTAATTGAACGACCGATTAAAGAGGGTGACTGGATAGAGGTAGCTGGTTTTTCTGGTACGGTTCGAAAAATCTCCGTGAGATCAACTCAAATTCAAACATTTGATAGAGGAACTGTTATAGTTCCAAATTCTGAGTTGATTTCTGGTTCCGTTCTAAATTATACGCATAGTAATTCTATGGGGCGAGTACGAGTACCGGTAGGCGTGGCGTATGGAACAGATCCGCGTAAAGTAGAAACTATTCTTCTTGGGATAGCAGAAAATCATCCTCAAGTGCTGAAAGACCCGGGGCCATCTATTGTTTTCATGGGGTTTGGTACGGATTCCATTGATTTCGAAATAAGAGCTTTTATGAAAGACGTTGGTTATGTTCTAGCTATAAAGTCGGAAATGAATTACGAAATTACTGAAGCATTCAATAAAGAAGGAATTGAAATACCTTTTGCTCAACGGGATATCAATATTAAAAACTTTGAGTCTTTGAAGAATGAATTTAGTAGTAATTTGGATAAAGAAAAAGGGAATAAGAAATGACAGAGTTGCTCTTTAGAAATGATGCTTATTTAAAATCTGCCGTTGGATCGGTTATTTTGGTGTCTGATCAGAGTGGAATAGTTTTTGATAAGTCGGTTTTTTATCCAAATAGCGGTGGTCAAGCAGGTGATATAGGAGAAATCACTTGGTTTGATGGTAATTGCTGTCCTATCAACAATACAGTTAAGACTGATGATGGTAGTGTGATGTTAATGGCTTCCGAAGGGGCAAAGCTCCCAGCCGTCGGGACGGCTTGCCAGCAAATTCTAAATTGGGAGAAACGGTATAGGCACATGCGAATGCACACAGCACTGCATTTGCTTTCAGTTGTTATACCGCTCCCTGTGACAGGCGGACAAATTACATCTGAAAAAGGTCGCTTGGATTTTGATATGCCTGATGCTCCAGAAGACAAACAATTGCTTGAGGATCAATTAAACAATCTGATCGCCGGAGATTATTCTGTTACTACAAGTTGGATTTCTGATAGCGAACTTATGGAGAACCCCGGTTTAGTGAAAACTATGAGCGTGAAACCTCCCATCGGTACTGGCAAGGTTCGATTAGTAAAAATTGCCAATGATAGTCAAATTATTGATTTACAACCTTGCGGTGGAACCCACGTGCAAAGAACTTCAGAAATTGGCCCAATTACCTTTGGAAAGATAGAAAAGAAGGGTCGTCAAAATAGGCGAGTTTCGATACGACTTTCTTAGGAACGGGGTAAGTAGTTCTTGATCTTAGCTACACCATGGGTATAGTCCGTACAAAACGGAGAGGTGGCAGAGTGGTCGAATGCGCACGCTTGGAAAGCGTGTGGGCGGGCAACCGTCCCCAGGGTTCGAATCCCTGTCTCTCCGCCACCATATCCTTACCATCTCTGTTGCCGGTATTTCTG
>JAQWUC010000052.1 GCA_029242355.1 Paracoccaceae bacterium
TTCAATGGGCAAAGCTATAAGATTTCCCGTTACAGATGTAAGGCTTTTTAAAGGAAGGGATTCTTCAGGTGTACGCGGAATAAAACTAAATCCTGAAGATTATGTCGTATCCATGGCAATATTAAATCATGTGAATGCGAGCTCAGACGAAAGAACTGCATATTTTAAAATGCGGAAATCGTCTTTAGGTGACGTGAACGATATAGAGCAAATAGGATCTGTTGAGATTCAGCCAACAATACCAGATCATAGGTTTAAAGAACTTTTAGAAAGAGAAGAATGGATCTTAATGATTACCTCTTCGGGATTTGGCAAGCGGTCTTCAGCCCATGAATACCGTATCGCCAGTAGAGGGGGTCAAGGTATTTCAGCAGCGAACCTACAGACACGCGATGATACTGTAATCTCATCTTTTCCAGTGGATGATGATGATCAAATTATGCTGGTGACGTCAACTGGCCAATCAATTAGGTGTCCAGTCGATGGAATAAGACTATCTGGTAGAAGTACTGCAGGGGTCACAGTTTTTAAGACAGCAGAAAATGAAAAAGTAGTTTCAGTAGCATTAATCGCTGAGAAACCTGATCCTGAAACTGAAACATAGATAAAAAATTCGTTCTATCTACTAATCTTATAACCTGAAGAGAAAAAAAATGGTGCCAATTAACATCATCGGAGGAGGAATAGATGGCTGTGAATTAGCATGGCAACTTGTTAATGCTTTAATACCCGTTATTCTTTACGAAATGCGCCCTAAAAAAGAAACATTTGCTCATAAAACTAAACACTTAGCTGAATTGGTTTGCTCCAACTCATTTAGATCAAATGATCACGAAAATAATGCCGTAGGGTTATTGCATTGGGAAATGAAAGAAGCAAACAGTTTAATAATAAAGACAGGATACAAACATTCTGTTCCTGCAGGAGGTGCACTTGCCGTCGATCGTGAACGCTTCGCAAAAGAGATTTCAGAAACTCTTGAAAATCATCCATTAGTAAAGATTGTCAGGGAAGAAATTACTGATTTAACTAGATTTAAAGACAAAACAGTAATAGTGGCTACTGGTCCACTATCTTCAAAAAATCTCATTGATGACTTAGCAAGCCTTACAGGACAAGAAAACTTAGCTTTTTTTGATGCAATAGCTCCAATCGTTTACGCTGACAGCGTAGATATGAGTAAAGCGTGGTTCCAATCTCGTTATGATAAAGGCGAAACTGAAGAGTCTAGAAGAGCTTACCTCAATTGTTCATTAAATAAAAACGAGTATTATCATTTTATTGATAAATTACTGGAAGCTGAAAAAACTGAATTTCATGATTGGGAAAAAAATATCCCATATTTCAATGGATGCCTGCCAATTGAAACTATGGCTGAACGAGGCATTGAAACTCTACGATTTGGGCCTATGAAACCGATTGGTTTAACCAATCCTCATACCCCAGACTCAAAACCTTACGCTGTAGTTCAATTACGCCATGAAAATAATTTTGGTACTTTGTTTAATATAGTAGGTTTTCAAACAAAAATGAAACATTCTGCCCAAATCGATGTTTTCAAAAATATTCCAGCGCTATCAAATGCTAGATTTGCGCGCCTTGGAGGTATTCACCGAAATACATTTATCAATTCGCCGAAAGTTCTTGGTGAAAACCTCCAACTTAAAACCAAACCAAATATTTACTTTGCTGGTCAAATTACTGGTGTTGAAGGTTACGTTGAAAGCGCGGCGATTGGTTTGATAGTTGGGAAACTAATTGCGAATAAAACGTTAGGAAAGAAAGCAACACCCCCGCCACCTACTACAGCCTTCGGAGCACTTTACAACCATTTATTGGATGAAACTAATTCAAAAACTTTTCAACCAATGAATATAAACTTTGGATTGTTTCCACCACTTTCAAAAACTATAAGTGGAAGAAGAGGAAGAAAAATAAGATATAAAGCTTATACAGACAGAGCTAAATTTGATTTTACAACTTGGTTGATAAACTGTTAGAATTCTGGATTTGAAAATGAATTTTAAAAAGCTCTCAACTCAAGTCATTGAAAGGATTGCACCTTCCCCAACGGGAGGTTTACATCTTGGCCACGTTTATTCGGCTTTTACCGCGTATCAAAATGCGAAAAACAACCAAGGTTTATTTAAGCTCCGTATAGAAGATATTGATTACACCCGCTGTAAGCTTAATTTTGAGAAAGAAATAATCTCTAACCTCTCGTGGCTTGGTATCTCTTGGGATGGTCAAATCATGAGACAAAGGAATAGAAAAAAAACTTACGCCTCAGCAATTGAGCAATTACTTAAAGACGGTTTGCTTTATCCGTGTTCTTGCACACGCACCGATATCAAAAAAGCAGTCTCTGCACCACACACCGACGAGAATACTAATATAACTTATCCAGGGACATGCCGCAGAAACCGCCCAACTAAGTCAGTAAAAGCGCTGAGACTAGATATTGGAAAAGCAATCAAAATGTGTGGCTTTAAGAAAGTCTCTTTCTTTGAGAAAGAAAGCATAGATAATAATTTTTCAGGCGAGCAGTCTATTTTAACTTCAATGATTGAACATCAATTTGGAGACCTAGTTATTGCACGAAAGGATATCAACACGAGTTACAATCTTGCTGTAGTAATCGACGACGCAGCACAAATGGTTACTCATGTTACGCGGGGAAATGATTTACGTGCGATTACTCCCATCCAAGTACTGTTACAAAGATTACTTTGTCTTCCCACACCTATATATCATCATCATAAATTACTTTTTGAACCAACTGGTAAAAAGATTTCCAAAAGGTCGTTTCCTGATACTGTATCAAGCTTTAAAACGCGCGGATTTACTCCTAACGACGTAATTGCTATGGCATTCAACTTGTGATAAAAAAGAACATCACTGAATTAAGCGAAAAAAACAACTCTTGTTGTTTGTATGACAAGCCGATCCAAACTGATTCACTATTGCGAGAAGGCAATCCTGATCGCAATCAATTACTAATTCTACTAATTGTTGGGTGTTACCCGAAGTTTGACCCTTACTCCACAATTCATTCCTTGATCTAGACCAATACACCATGGATCTTGTTTTAATAGTTTGTTCCAAACTATCTGAACTCATCCAAGCCATCATTAAAACTTCATCAGTCGTTTTATCCTGAACAATCACTGGAACAAGTCCTTTTTCGTTATATTTAATCTTTAAATCTAAAAAATTAATATTCTTCACACTAATCGTCCTTTTATTCACAAGTAAAAGATATATTCTAAATAAATATTATAGAAAGATATGACTATGGAAAAGTCTAAAGACTCATTTGAATTATATTCGGATCAAATATTGTCCTTGGCGGCAGATATTCCTCTAATTGAAAGGTTAATCAGACCAGACATCACAGTCACCAAACGATCTACGTTGTGCGGGTCAATAGTTACAATTGATTTAGTTATGAAAAGTGGAATCATAACAGCTTATTCTCATGATGTAAAAGCATGCGCTCTTGGCCAGGCATCAGCCTCAATATTAGCAAGAGACATCATCGGAAAAACTGGGGTCCAGATAGTTACAGTTCGAAACTCCGTTGCTCAAATGCTTTCTGGTTCAATATATTCTCCGACTATTTTTCCTGATTATCAAGTTTTATCACCAGCCAGCCAATTTAAAAATCGTCACGAATCTATATTGCTTACCTTAAACGCAACAGTTGAAGCTATTGAAACAATTATCAATACTACCTAATACTAATCTAGATAACGCTCGGGAATCCAAACAAACAAACAATAATCCCAACCATTAAAATAAAACTTATTAAATCTTCAAACAAATTTGACCTAAGTAAAACATTCGCATTGCCCATAAACTTCTTCACATTCCTGCTCCTATATCAACAAGTCTATATATAACATATTGCACGAACAAGTAAAGAACATTATAAGAACATTATAAGAACATTGATTCAGCCAACTTGAATGAATGCAAACGAACCTTGCATATCCATTAAGTATAACAGATCTCTAACAGCCGCCCCCCGAGTCGTAATTAGTCTTGGATCGGATTTAAGTAGCTTTCGAGAATCGTCCCGAGCAATTTCCAATAAATGATTCTGAGTTGCTAAATCTGCGATCAGAAATTTTGGTAATCCTGATTGTTGTAGACCTAATACATCACCTGCTCCCCTTATTCGTAAATCCGCTTCTGAGATTTCAAAGCCATCTTCTGTATCTCTTAGGATCTCAAGTCTAGCTTTTGAAGTTTTAGCTAACTTACCTGAATAAATTAATATACAACTGGATTGCTCTGTGCCTCTCCCAACTCGTCCCCTTAGCTGATGCAGTTGGGCAAGGCCAAAACGTTCGGCCGCCTCAACAATCATAATTGAAGCTGAAGGGACATCTACACCAACTTCGATTACTGTGGTAGAGACGAGTAGGTTAATTTCACCAGTAGAAAATTTGTGCATAGTTGCATCTTTATCCTCTGAGGACATTTGTCCATGAATTAACCCAATATTTTGTTGAGGAAATCTTTCTTTTAAACTTCTTCGTCGTAATTCAGCAGACGTAAGTCGTAAGACTTCACTATCCTCGATCAGAGGACACACCCAATAAACTCTTCGACCGTCATTTAAAGATATCTCCAATCGATCAAATATTCCTTCGATCTTACTCTCCGACATGACAGCAGTCTTAACTGGTTTTCTATTCTCGGGTTTTTCATAAAGGATAGAAATATCCATATCTCCATAATAGGTAAGAGAAAGACTTCGAGGTATAGGAGTTGCAGTCATAACAAGTACATCAACATTAATACCCTTCTTTACTAAATTCATCCGCTGTTGAACTCCAAAACGGTGCTGCTCATCAATAACTGCAAAAACTAAGTTTTGATAACCAACGCTCTCTTGAAATAATGCGTGAGTTCCTATGATAATTTGAGCCGATCCACTTCTAATTTCAGCTAATTTAGAACCCCTTAATTTACCTTTATCTCGGCCGGTAAGAAGAGTAACACTAATATTTAGCTCGTTAGTAATTGTAGTTATTGCCTCATAATGCTGTTTTGCGAGTATCTCAGTCGGGGCGAGTAAAGCTGCTTGCCCCCCAAATTCTACAACAGTCAACATTGAGATTAATGCAACTATTGTTTTCCCTGATCCAACATCGCCCTGAAGCAAACGGTTCATTCGAAGTTTCGAACCTAAATCACCATTAATTTCAGAAATCGCTTCTTCTTGCGCACTAGTTAGTGTAAAGGCTAGTTTTTCTCGTAATTTTTTTATAAGAAAACCAGATCCCACTATACTTACACCTCGAGTCCGCCTAAAATGCATACGTGCCAAAGCAAGGCTAATTTGTTGAGCAAATAATTCATCAAATGCCAAACGCTCTCGCGCCAAACTATTTGGTCGTATTTCTCTAATATGCTTTGGATTATGCACCATTGATAAAGCAGAACTAAAATCTGGCCATCGAAATTTCTGTAATATGCTTTTATGAATCCACTCTTGAAAAGGTATATTTTTATCAAGGGCTTGAGCAATAGTTTTAATCATAAACTTTTGCGTGATTCCTTTAGATAATGAATAAATAGGCTCAAAATCCGGGATCAAATTAATATCAGAACTCTTAACAATGTAGTCAGGATGAACCATTTGCAATCCTGTTGAAAAGACCTCCACTTTTCCTGAAATAACTCTTTTTTCATCTATTGGTAAAACAGATTTTATCCAATCTAGGCGCGCATGAAAAAAAACTAGTTCAAGTTTAAATTTTGAGCTAGTGACCAATACTCTGATAGGATTTGATCGTTTTGTTTGCCTGTAAGATTTAACCGTGATTTCAATCGTTATTGTACTTGGTAAATACTTTGATTCCAAATCTTTTTCCTTGAGTCTCTTAATTCCACCAAGAGGCAAAAAAAACAAAAGGTCTCTTACTCGAGTCACTCCAAGGTTTTTAAATCCGACGGTCGCTTTTGGTCCAACACCGGCCAAACTATTCACAGATGAAAACAAGGGGAAAAACCGTTCGGGTCTTCCTAGTTGGCCTTCCTGCATTAAACTAAACCGCTCAATGCAGTCAACCATTCAGCTTCTGACATTACCTTCACTCCATATTCACGTGCTTTTTTCACTTTACTTCCTGGATTATCGCCAATTACCAGTAAATCTGTTCTTTTTGAAATAGAGTTTGACACTTTAGCTCCAAGAGCCTCTGCATTTAATTTTGCTTCTGCTCGACTCGTTCTATTCAGCGAACCAGTAAAAACGATCGTAAGATTTAAAAAAGGGCTATCGTTTACGACACGTGAGACACAGTCATTTACCTCAATTTCTTCAATAAGACTTGATGTCACCCAACTTGACTCATGAGAGAAAAAGTAATCCACCAGAGAAGAAACTGTAATTTTACCAATACCGTCAACGGCAGACAAATCCAACAATTCTTTTGAATTTTTTTCTCTCGCAGCTACGACGTTTGCATAAAAATTTTTCCAACTAATGTAATGTTTAGCAAGAAGGTTAGCAGCCTGTTCCCCAACGTGACGAATTCCTAGAGAATATATAAAACGTGATAAACTAATAATTCGCCGACCGTTAATAGCGTTAAAAAGATTGGATACTGACTGAGCACCCCAACCTTCAAGGTCGCTAATTTCCACCCTGCATCCAGGTCCATAAGTTTTTTCAAGACGGAAAATATCACTCGGATCTTTTATCCAGCCATTAACAAAAAAAGATTCAACAATTTTTTTTCCAAATCCATCAATGTTAAAAGCCTTTCTAGACACAAAATGCTTTATTTTTTCAATGGCTTGTGACGGGCAATTCAATCCACCAGTGCAACGAACTGTCGAGTCGCCTAACTCCTGAGAAGTAGCACTACCACAAGCAGGACAAAAAGTCGGGAAAACATAAGAGCTAGAACCAGCAACTCGTTTCTCCAAAATAACACTCTTTACTTTGGGAATCACGTCACCTGCACGATAAACCTCAACCCAGTCTTGGATTCTTATGTCAACCCCACCTCGAATTTTGACTCCATTTCTATCCTTCCCAGAAATATAATCCTTGTTGTGAAGTGTTGCATTTGAAACAACTACACCGCCAATATTCACCGGTTTTAAACGCGCCACAGGTGATAATGTCCCAGTTCGACCAACTTGAATCTCAATATCAAGTAGCTTAGTGATAGCGATTTCCGCAGGAAATTTATGGGCGATCGCCCATCGAGGCGTGGTTGACCTAAAACCTAAACGATTCTGGTAACTTAACTCATTTACTTTGTAAACTACCCCGTCAATATCATAATCAAGATTTGAACGGGAAAGCATTATCTCACGATAGTGTTCTAATAGAGCATCTACTGATTTACAAACACGACTTAAAGAATTTGTTTTAAATCCTAATTTGGCTAACTTCTGGATAGAACCATATTGATCCCTTGCTAGAGGTCTAGAAAGTTCACCCCATGCGTATGCAAAAAATCCTAATTTTCGATCCTCTGTTTTTTTAAAATCAAACTGTCGTAAAGAACCCGCGGCAGCATTTCGAGGATTAGCAAAGAGTTTGGCTCCCAATTGGGATTGTTTTTCATTAAGTCGTATAAAATCACGCCTTCCCATAAAAACTTCACCACGCACTTCTAAAACTTCAATATCTGTATTTACTTTTAACGGAATATCAGAAATTTTTCTTGCATTTGCCGTGACATTCTCACCAAAGGTGCCGTCTCCTCTTGTAAGAGCTTTTGTCAGCTTACCATTCCTATATATAACCGATAAAGAGAGCCCATCAATTTTTGGCTCTGACGTAAACCAGATTTCTTGATCACTCTTGACTCCTAGGAATCTTCTGATGCTGCTTTCAAAGTTATAAATTTCTTCATCTGTTAAACCATTATTAAGAGAAAGCATTGGCACCGAATGTTTAACTTTTTCAAACCCAGAACTGCCAGATGCTCCAACGCTCGGGGAATATCCAATTCGATTAAAAAACCCAGGGACATGTTTTTCAAACGCACTTAAATTAAATTGCAAAATATCGTACTCAGCATCAGTAAGATCTGGGGAGTCATCAATGTGGTAGGCTTTATCAGCCTGAGCAATACAAATTGTTATCTGGGTTCCTAATTTGATAGCATCTGAATCACTTAAAGATTTTATTTCGATTGGAGTAAACTTTTTTTTCCATAAATCAGTATTCAAAACTTTTAAACCCACCTTGCAATGTATTATTTAAATTTCAAAGAAGACACTGTACGATCTCCAACCTGAAATAAAATTTATCTAGTTAAATTACGCTATTTTAACTTCGATGAAAAGTCGTTGATGCATGCTTTCGAAATAATTTGCATATCGCCTTACTTAATGAGAAAAAGGACTTATGGATTCCTTTCTTCAAAACAAAATTGTTTTAGCACCAACCAATAGTCTCGGCTTCAACAAAAAGCCCGAGGATACAAGAGTTGTCGTGGCAATGTCTGGTGGAGTTGATAGCTCTGTTGTCGCTGCAAAACTTAAACAAGAAAAATATGATGTAATTGGAATCACCTTACAACTTTATGATCATGGTCAAGCAATTGGAAAAAAAGGTGCTTGTTGTGCGGGTCTGGACATTAACGATGCAAGACGGCTTGCTGAGGATTTAGGCTTTCCACATTATGTATTGAATTATGAGAATCGATTCAAAGAAAGTGTTATAGATGACTTTGCTGACACCTACTTAGCCGGCGACACACCCGTTCCATGTATTCGTTGTAATGAAAAAATTAAATTTGCAGATCTATTAAAAACTGCAAAAGAGCTAAAGGCCGATTGTTTAGCAACAGGTCACTACGTAAGATACATTTACGGTAGTGACGGGGCCGAATTACACCAAGCGAATGATGTAAAAAAAGACCAAAGCTACTTTCTGTTTGCTACCACTAAGGCACAACTTGATTTTCTAAGATTTCCGCTTGGAGAAATGAAATCAAAGGATGATACACGCCAGTTAGCTCAAAAACTTGCGCTTAAAGTCGCGAACAAACCTGACAGCCAAGACATCTGCTTTGTCCCAAACGGTTCGTACTCAGACGTTATACGCAAACTAAGACCTGAATCTGAAAAACCCGGTAATATCGTGAACTTGGCAGGAGACATAATTGGTACACACAATGGAGTTATTAACTTCACAGTTGGTCAAAGACGAGGTCTTGGAATTGGCGGAGCAAATCCATTATATGTTATTAAAATCGATGCTAAGGCAAAAACTGTCACTGTTGGACCACGAGAGGCACTCATCACACGAAACATTACTATAAATGACATAAATTGGCTTGGTTCTGAAAAATTCCTAAGCGCACCCATTGA
>JAQWUC010000053.1 GCA_029242355.1 Paracoccaceae bacterium
AATGGGAAAAGCAATGATGGGAACGGGTGAAGCTTCAGGTGAAGATCGCGCCATCCAAGCTGCGGAAAAAGCTATCGCAAATCCTTTACTTGACGAAATTTCATTAAGTGGCGCGAGAGGAGTACTAATTAACATTACTGGTGGTAATGACCTTACATTATTTGAACTTGATGAAGCGGCAAATCGAGTGAGAGATGAAGTTGATCCAGACGCAAATATTATTGTTGGTTCTACAATGGATCCTGGGATGGATGGTTCTATAAGGGTTTCAGTAGTCGCTACGGGCATTGACATTTCTAACTTCCAAAATGATTTGAACGCACCTACGAATATTTCAAATAACGGTGATAGAAATGAGAGAGTTAACGGACTTCAAGACCAAAATCATTCAGTAAAAACTTTATCAGAAGATTCTCATAATACTCCCAGTGGCTATCTGAACCGCGATTTAAAAGATGAAAATCGATTTTTCCAGGAGTTAGGACATCCTAGAAGGCAGGAAATGAATAACGAAGGAAAAGTTCCTGATGAGGGTTTGAGCCCTGAATCTTTATCGGTGGGTACCTCGTCCGTTAGTACCGAGGCTCGGGAAAGATTAATGGCAGCAGTTAAAAAAACACCAGAACCAGGACAATATAACCGCCCGTCAAACGATTTAAATATAGATTCCACTAAAAGTACCGGTGGCGCTTTTAATAATTTAATCCAGAGGATGACTGGTAACAAAAATAAGACGAGTGTAGGAAATTTCAACTTTGTTTCAAAACAAACTGGAAACCAACATGAACTTAATAATCTCTCAGGACGCAACAGTTCAACTTTAAAGACAAGCGAATCTGATCGATTGGAAGTGCCAGCCTTTTTGAGACGTCAGGCTAATTAATATTTACAAACTTAATAAAGGGGGGTATCCGATCAATATTTCCCTTTAGTAAATTTTTGTAATAAATTGAAATAATACGTGAATTGTATTTTTTTTTGACACACTGTAGGTTTAACTGTCATAAAAGTATCAAGTGAGTTTTAAATTTGCAAAACACGTTAAAAAAAGAGTTTGTTGTGTCCGGTGTATCACTTCACACTGGATCTATAGTTACTATGAAAGTAGGACCAGGACCAGCAAATTCAGGTATAAAGTTTTTTAGAACTGATGTCGTACATAAGGATCCATTTATCCAAGCGAATTATAATTCAGTGTCAGATACCAAATTCAGTACTAAAATAAGTAATTGTGATGGAATTGCTGTTCAGACAATAGAACACTTAATGGCTGCATTGGCAGGTACGGGTGTTCATAATGCTTTGATAGAGATTAACGGACCAGAACTTCCAATCATGGATGGATCCTCTAAAGATTTTGTTAAGAAGATTTTATTGGCTGGCAAGCACACATTAAATGAACCTCTTAGTGGGTTTAGAGTGACAAAAGAAGTAGAAGTATGTGAAGGAAGAGCTTGGGCAAAGCTGACACCTGGAGAGTCTCTGTCCATTGATTTCTGTATTGATTATTCGGATACTGTTATTGGTTGTCAAAACCTAAGCTTGTTGATGAAGAACGGTACTTTTGTTCGCGAACTTTGTGATAGTCGTACTTTCTGTAGAGAAAGCGAAATCGCTATGCTTAAATCGCGAGGCTTGGCGAAAGGCGGTAATTTAGAGAATGCAATTGTTTTAGAGCCAACGAAAATTAAAAATATTGGTGGTCTGAGACGGGTCGATGAGTGTGTGCGTCATAAGATGCTAGATGCTATGGGAGATTTGAGTCTGGCCGGGGGGCCAATCTTAGCCGCTTTCAGTTCTAACAGGGGGGGACATACTCTGACAAATAAATTATTAAGGGAAGCTTTTTCAGACGAAGATAATATGCAGCCCATTATAATTCGGAAAGATCATGTAACGCAGCTTCCAGGGTTTGGATTACGCGAAGCCGATTTATGTAATTTAGGTTAAGATATCTTTACATTGCCTTGAGACTTTGTGATAACCTTCTTATCATTAGAAATTTAATAATTGTGTAGGTTTTAGAGTGTCAAATACATTGCGAACGCTTCTGAGGTATCTGTACCAATTATCAGTAATGATACTGTTATTGTATGGTGCAGGTTGCACAATAAAACCTGATGATCTCTCAAGTAATACATCCATTGAAGAGATTCTAAACCTTGCTGAGGCGGCCCAGAAAAAAAAGTCTTTTAAAGAGGCGGGCGATTTCTATATGAAATTAGACCAATTATATACTTATTCAGATGAATCACGGGAAGCGTTGGTTAAGGCGATGAAATCGTATCATGAGGGCACTGAATTATTGGATGCACGTCTGTCGGCAAAACGATACTTACTGCTTTATCCGAAAGGACCAGATGCTGCTTTTTCTCAATACATGGTTGGTTTAAGTTTTTTTGATGCTATAGTGGATGTGCGTCGTGACCAAGGTGCTGCTCTTCATGCTGTAAGGGAATTTCAACAGTTAATTTTGGAATATCCGGCGAGTTCATACTCAAGTTTAGTGAATAAAAAGCTGCAAATATCTTACTCCCAGCTTGCGGGTCAAGAAATGTCTGTGGGTCGTTATTATCTGAAGCGCGAAGAATATCTTGCAGCTATTAATAGATTTAGCATTGTAGTTAATAAGTATATGAATACAATTTTTTCGGTGGAGGCATTTTTTCGATTAACTGAAGCTTATGTTGCGTTGGATATGAGAGATCTCGCAATTGAAAATAATATTTTGTTTTTAAAGAAGTTTCCTAATTCAGAATGGAGTAGTAAGAGTAATTCCTTGGTCAGCAAGTTTAATTAATAGGATTTAACATAAATGTTATCGTCGCTCACCATTACAAATATGCTCTTAATAGATTTTGTGGAATTAGAATTTAAAAGAGGTTTGAATACTTTAACGGGGGAGACTGGCGTTGGTAAATCAATACTTTTAGATTGTCTTGGCTTCGTTCTTGGCTGTAATAATAACTCACAATTAGTGAGAGATAGCACTAAAACAGGTGAAGTTGTAGCAGAATTTTTTATTTCCGCTAATCACAGCGTATGTGAATTTTTAGAAGATGCCGGTATTGACCATAGTGATACGATAATAATACGTCGGTTAATCAATAAGTTAGACGGTAGGAAACGAAATTTTATTAATGATCAGAACGTTTCGTTAGATTTAATAAAGCGTTTAGCACCTAATCTTATTGAATTACAAGGTCAGACGGGAAATCAAGTTCTGCTAAATGAACAGAGTCACCTCAATTTTTTAGATAAATTTGCTGATGTAGGTCCAATGCTTATAGAGATCCAAAAAATTTGGAAAGAGAAACAGTTTACAAAAAAAGAACTCGAACAGGAAATTGCACAGTATGAGGCTACAAAATCACAAAAGGAATATTTGGAGGTTTCAATTTCAGAGATACAAGATTTTGATATCCAAGTGGATGAAGAAGAGAAGCTGGATATCAAGAGAAGACAAGTTAAGGGAATACAGCGAAACAAAGAAAAGTTTGAAAAAATTGATAAATTGATGACTTCTTGTGAACTGGATAATAACATTTCAGATCTAATAAAGCTCTTAGACTTAACCCGACAAAGTATGGGGGAAGTCGTTGAGGAGTCTATTTCGGCACTTGATCGAACTCTTGATGAATTTGCGTATGCTCGATCAGAGATTGCAAAGCTTTTGGAGAGCCAGAATTTTGATGATAAGGATTTAGAAAATATTGAGGATAGGCTCTTTAGTTTGAGGGCGTTGGGCAGAAAATATAATGTTAAGACTAATGAGCTTCCAAAGTTACTTGACAAGATGTTAGCTCAATTAATGGGGTTGGACTCTAATAGAACTAAGATTTCGCACCTAGAAAGAAAATTTAATGAGATTGTTAAGTCTTACGGTGAGAAAGCAAATAACCTTTCACTCCAACGTGAAAAGGCCGGAAAAGACTTAGATCGAATGGTAATAAAAGAGTTAAAATATTTAAAGATGGCTGATTGTAATTTTAAGACTGAAATATTACCAGTTAAAGAAGGCCCTCGGGGAGTAGATGGTGTTGTCTTCAAGGTGGCTACAAATCGGGGAGGTGAGTTTGGAAAGCTACAAGCTATTGCCTCAGGCGGAGAGATGTCAAGGTTTTTGCTTGCCTTGAAAGTCTGTCTTACAGATCAAGAGCAAGGTACCACTATGATATTTGATGAAATTGATAGAGGCATAGGCGGTGCAACAGCAGATTCAGTTGGACGACGGTTAGGTATGTTGGCAAAACATAGCCAGATAATTGTTGTTACTCATTCACCTCAAGTGGCGGCTCATGGGGATTATCAATGGAAGGTAGAAAAATTTCAATCTCAAGATAATTTTCCTGTCACGCGAATAAAAGAGTTAAACAGTCATGATAGATTAACTGAGATTGCTAGAATGCTTTCTGGGAAAGAGATATCTGACGAGGCTTTGGCTGCAGCAAAAAAATTGTTGGATTGAAATACTACTTTAATGTTGTTTAATCAGTTTTCCTGGGTTTAGGATACAGTTAGGATCTAAATTTTTTTTTATAGAAGACATTAGATTCCAAGCTTCTCCATGTTCTTTTTCCATATATTTGATTTTACCAATCCCCACACCATGCTCACCGGATACAGTTCCACCCATTTTCAGTGCGCGCTCATTCATCCGATGAGCTAGCTCATTAGCTACTTCCACATCTTTACTATTTTTGTCTCTGATCATGAGGGTACTATGAAAATTACCATCTCCAACGTGACCAATGATCGGTCCTGAGATTCCACTCTTTTCTATATCGCGCTGCGTTTCATTTACAATTTGAGCCAATTTTGAGATCGGTACACAAACATCGGTAGCGATCAAAGTGCAATTTGAATAGTAAGATTTGTATGCATAAAGCACGTTATGCCGCATTTTCCAAATTTTATTTCTTTGCTCTTCTTTATGGCTCCATTCAAAACCGCTAGCCTGAAAATCTGAAGCTATTTGTTTAACCTGCTCGGCCTGCTCTACTACAGATGTTTCTGAGCCATGAAATTCCATAAATAAATGAGGAAGACTATCCAGAGAGCTCTTGGAATAATAGTTCAAAATATCTGCGGTTTTCGTATCAATAAATTCCATTCGAGCGATGGGGACGCCTGTTTGAATTGTAGCGATTACGGTCTGGACTGCAGCATCAATAGTTGGGAAAGCACATACAGCAGAGGACATAGCTTCAGGGCGCCCATGTAACTTTAAGGTCAGTTCCGTTATTATTCCAAGAGTCCCCTCAGAGCCAACTAAGAGTTTAGTTAAGTCATAACCTGATGACGATTTTCTAGCTCTACTACCGCTTCGTATAATTCTACCATCAGCCGTTACAAACTCTAGTGCCATAACGTTTTCTTTCATTGTTCCATATCTAACAGAAGTTGTTCCAGAGGCTCTAGTTGCAGCCATGCCGCCCAGTGAGGCATTTGCTCCTGGATCAACTGAAAAAAAGAGTCCGGATTGTCGTAGATAATCATTTAATTGTTCTCTTTTTACTCCGGGTTGAACTACTACATCCATGTCCTCACTATTCACTTTAAGAATCTTGTCCATGTTCATCATATTAAGAGTTATACCACCACTGACTGCGAGTGCGTGTCCTTCCAAACCCGTGCCGGTACCCCACGCCACAATTGGACATAGCTCATCATTGCAAATCTTAAGTATTTTTGAAATTTCGTTGGTTGAATTTACAAACGCTACCGCATCCGGTAGATATTCGGGATAATGCGCTTCGCTTTTTGAATGTTCTTTTCTGATAGCCTGTGAAGTTTTTAGGCGGTTCCCGATGATTAAAGAAATTTTTTTTATTGCACTTTCAATGGGCATAATAATCCTGAGTGAATGAAGCATTATAATCTATACTTTAATTCACCAATAATTTTTGGTCAACTATTACAAACTGGAGAGCAATACATATGATTAATGAAGATATCGGTGTAACACCGTTCAAAAGTAAGAAACATAAAGTTAAGAAAGCTTGGATGGATTATAATGGCCATATGAACGTCGCGTATTACACAGTTGTATTCGATCAAGCTATTGATGAGTTTTTGGAAAAAGCTGTTGGTGTTGGTCCATTGTTTATTAAAGAAGTCAAACAGGGCTCTTATGCTTTACAAACACAATATAGATATCTGAGAGAACTACTATTAGAAAATACTGTTTATGTATCAATTTTTGTGGCTGATTTTACGGAGAAAAATATGCACTTAATGTGCCAGATGCTTGATGCTCAGGATCACAAAATTTGTGCTACTTGTGAGACAATTATGGTTAACGTTGATTTGAAACATCGGAAATCGTGCAAATACCCTCAAGCTGCGTACGAAAAAATTTCGGCTCTTCATAGTGCTTCAAAAGAACTCAGATCTTCAACAATTATCGGTCAACCGATTGGTTTAAGAAATAGCAGTAACAATTAGTTTAGTTATATCGGGGAGCAATTTTTTTTAAGCCAAATTACCGTTTTAGTGGGTAGTAATGGTGCTAATTTTTTATAAACTGAATCATGATAACTATTAAGCCAGTCTTTTTCTTTCTCTGTAAGCTTTTTTGTATTTATTAATGTTTTGTCAATTGGGACCAATGTTAACGTGTCAAAGGCAAGCATTTGGTTTTTAGTTCCTTTTAATTTTGGTAGTTTTTTTATTAAAAGTATATTTTCTATACGTATTCCAAACTGATCTTTTTCATAATAGCCGGGTTCATTAGAAACGAGCATTCCAGCCCTAAGTGGGGTGTCATTGCTTCTTGAAATTCCTTGTGGACCTTCGTGAACTGATAGATATGAGCCTACGCCGTGACCCGTTCCATGCTCATAGTCAAGACCAAGAGACCAAAGTGGTTCTCGAGCTAGACTATCGATATGCTGCCCACTTAAACCTTCAGGCCAATTTAAAGAAGAGATTTTAATCATCCCTTTTAACACGTGTGTGAAAATATTGATCATATTTTGTCTTGGACGACCGATTGCAATGGTTCGCGTCAAATCAGTTGTTCCCATTCGATATTGACCTCCACTATCAATCAATAACAAATTGTTTTTTTCTAGCTTCTTATTGCTTTGCTCGGTTACCCTATAGTGCACGATGGCGCCATTACTTCCGGAACCGCAAATTGTATCAAAAGCTATCTCCTCAAGCTGATTAGTATTATTTCTAAATTCTTCTAATTTTTTTGTTACCACGATCTCGTCTAGTTGGCCTTGGTCATTTACAGAATCTAGCCAATGTAAGAACTCTATAAAGGCAGCGGCGTCTATAAGGTGGGCTAGCCTAGCGCCTTTTATTTCTGTTGGATTTTTTATTGCTTTTGGAAGTAAACAAGGATCGGTGCATTGGATGATATTTTTACTTTGCACTTTTAAGGACTCGAACACAGCCATTGGACATGAAGTTGGGTCAATTTGAATATTTTGTTGCGTAAGGTTAGAAACATACTTTGAGAAAGAACGTTGATCGATGACCTCGACATCATTCCCTAAAAATGAAATTATATTCTTGCGAAGATTTTTATTGCGTAAAAAAAGCTTCGTGGAAGAGTCTTTTTGAACGATTGCTAGTGACTGAATAATTGGCGTATGGATGATATCTTTTCCACGAATATTAAGTAACCAACAAATTGAGTCAGGCTTTGTCAGTATAACTGCATCGGCTTCATTATCAACCATTGACTTAGAAACTAGGCTTCTCTTACTTTTGCTGCTAACACCAGAAAATTTTTTACGATGTGTTTCTACTAACTGGGTAGCTTGGTTAGGTTTCTGGATCCATATTAAATCGACAAGGTTGTCACAGCTTTTGATATATCCCGTTATATGCTCTTCACTTTTTAGATTATTGATTTCGAAAACTGTATGCAACCATGGGTCATAGCCGATAGTTTGGTTTTTACAGTGACTATGAAACCAATTTTTAAAAGATAGTTCAGAATTTGGGATAACTGTGAATAAATTACTATCAGTTTCTTTTTCAATTTGAATTGTGTAACGACCGTCCACAAAAATAAATGCTGATTTCAAAGTAACGAGGCAAAGACCTGCAGAACCTGTAAAACCTGTTATCCACTCAAGCCGAGCTTCGCAAGGTTCAATATACTCATTTTGATGCAAGTCTGTGCGTGGAATTAAAAATCCATCAAGGTTATGTTTTTTGAGTTCGACTCTAAGTTCTTGGAGTCGTTTTTTGTATGGAGCAATTTTTAATACATTAAAATCTTGATACATCTTTACTCTTATGCACTTTCAAAAATTATTTCGTTCGACTCTTTATTTTTTTTTTCTCAAATAGCTCTGCTAATTGCTCTGTTATTGTACCCGCTAATTGTTCAATATCGGTAATTGTTACGGCTTCACTGTAGTAACGAGTGACATCATGACCGATGCCCACTGCAATGAGCTCAACTGTATCTCTCGATTCGATCATCTTAATAACATTCTTAAGATGCTGTTCGAGATAACTTGCTGAATTGACCGATAATGTTGAGTCATCCACTGGCGCTCCATCAGAAATTACCATTAATATTCGCCGGGCTTCACTCCGTTTCATCAAGCGTCGATAAGCCCATTCCAAAGCTTCGCCGTCAATATTTTCTTTCAACAAGCCTTCTTTCATCATTAAACCAAGGTTAAGCCTTGCCCGTCGCCAAGGAACATCTCCCGATTTATAAATTATATGGCGTAAATCATTTAGGCGGCCAGGATTTGGATTACGTCCTAAGGCTAACCATTCTTCTCGTGATTGTCCCCCTTTCCATGTTTTGGTGGTAAATCCGAGAATTTCGCATTTAACCTGACATCTCTCAAGCGTTTGAGCTAATACTTCAGCACAGATAGCTGCAATAGAAATTGGGCGACCTCGCATGGAACCTGAATTATCAATCAGAAGAGTGACTATAGTGTCTTTAAAGTTTACTTCACTTTCTTGTTTGAAACTAAGAGGTGTAGTGGGGTTAGTGACTATCCGTGCAAGTCTCGCTGCATCGAGGAGTCCTTCTTCAAGATCAAACTTCCAACTTCTATTTTGCTGGGCTTGAAGTCGTCTTTGCATTTTGTTGGCTAGACGCGCTATTATACCTTTAAGTTGGTCTAATTGTTGGTCCAGAAAGACTCTAAGCCGTTCCAACTCTGACGTTTCGGCAAGATTCTCGGCAAAAATTTCTTCATCAAACTTTTTATTGAAAATTTTGTATTCTGGGTCAGCTTCAGATGTTCCAGTCATTGATGGTTGCGTTGCAGGGGTTTCTTGCTCGTCAGGTGTGACCTCGTCTTGGTCTTCTGCATTGTCTTGTTGCTCTACTGAAGCGTGAATAGAATCTGTTTGGTCTTCGTCGCTCGTTGGCTCAGTATTTTCAGCATTAGTTTTTTCAGATCCATTTTCATTTTTGTCTTCAACTTCACTCTTTTTTTCAGTCTCCTCACTTTCCTCAGATCCAATATTCTCCTCATCTGTGAAATCTGGATCTTCACCAAGCTCATGCGCGTATCCTAAATCTTTTATAATTTGCCTTGAAAACTTAGCAAAGTCTTTTTGTTCTTGGAATGCTGATGTCGAATCAAATATTGTCTGTCCTGCTTCAGATTCAATAAAATCACGCCATTTCGCCGTAAGAGCTTCGGCAGATTTTGGTAAGGGCCGACCAGTAGCAACTTCGCGGAGCACGTACCCAGCAGCGTCAGCGATTGACAGATCTTCAGCGTCAACATCGGCTATTTGATGTCTTTTTTTTATATCGTCAGTTATTTTAGCGTCCAGATTAGTTGCTGTTCCTGGCAAAGCGCGCGCGCCAATAATTTCACAGCGCGCTGTCTCTAAATTATGATAAAGTTGTTGTGCTAATTCCCCCTTTGGTAAATAGCGTTTATGTATATCACTATTGTGAAATCTTTTTTTGAGAGCTAAAGCGTCGGCGTTTCCGCGAGCTAAAACAACTTCACCTTTTGTCATTTTTCTAGAAATTTGGGGTATTTTTGCCGTTTGGCCTTCAAGAAGTGTTGTAGATCCTGAAACAGATAATGTTAATTCTGAATCATCTGCAAGAGCTCGCGTTGCTTTCTCAAGAGCACCTTTAAAAGGAGCTGTCGGACTTAGATCTTTTTTATTAGGTTTCATGAATTTGTTATTCGCCCAGAGATTTAGAAACGGCGCTTTCAGGTAACTCCTCGTCAAAACAACGTTGATAGAATTCAGCAACAGTTTGTCTTTCTAGCTCATCACATTTGTTTAAAAATGTTAATCTGAAGGCAAATCCAATACTTTCAAATATTTCGGCGTTTTGTGCCCATGCAATGACTGTTCTAGGAGACATTACAGTGGATATATCTCCATTTATGAAAGCGCTTCTGGACAGGTCAGCGACTGCAACCATCTGTTTTATCTGCAACCGGCCTTTTTCATTTTCAAAATTGGGAACTTTGCCCAAAACGATATTAGTTTCTTCTTCATGACTCAAGTAGTTTAAGGTCGCTACTAGAGACCACCGGTCCATTTGCCCTTGATTAATTTGTTGAGTGCCGTGGTAAAGCCCTGTTGTATCACCAAGTCCAACGGTATTAGAAGTTGCAAAAAGTCTAAAGTTTTGATTGGGCGTTATGACTTCGTTTTGGTCGAGTAATGTTAGTTTTCCATCAGTTTCAAGAATTCTTTGTATTACAAACATAACATCAGGTCGACCGGCATCATATTCATCAAAGACTAGGGCACAATTATTTCGTAACGCCCACGGAAGAATTCCTTCTTGAAATTCAGTAACTTGTTTTCCATCAATTAGTTTAATTGCATCTTTTCCAATTAAATCTATCCGACTGATATGGCTATCAAGATTTATGCGAACACAGGGCCAATTTAGGCGCGCAGCTACTTGTTCGATATGCGTTGATTTCCCCGTTCCGTGATAGCCCTGGATCATTACTCTTCTGTTGTGCTGGAAGCCTGCCAGTATTGCTAAAGTTGTTGTTTTGTCAAATTTGTAATTTGGATCAATTTCTGGGACTCTTTCCGCTCGGTCCGTAAATCCAAGGACTGAAAGTTTACTTTCAATCTTAAATGTTTCTTCAACATTTAATTTTAATGTGGGTCTTGCCTCTTTACTCATCAAACTTCCTTTTAATGTATTTTGGTACTATTTTTCTTTAAGTTCTTATTTAAGAGACTACTTCGTTAGATTGATTCAAAGAAATTAATTTTTAAAACTTCTACTTATTTTGATCTGATCCCATGCCCAAACTACTTCAGTAAGTCTCTCCTCGTCATCTCTACGTCCTCCGTTCATATCTGGGTGCAAGTCTTTTACTAGTGCTTTATAAATTTTTCTTATTTGGCTTTTTGTCATTGTATCTCTACCATCAAGAATTTCTAATGCTTTTCTTTCACTGAGGGGTAACCTACGTTGAGATACGGAGTTCTGATTTTCAGAAATATCTTTCGTTCCTTTGTCTCCTAAAATTTCGTGTGGATCATTAAATCCCAATCTAGCCCAAGATCTTCCTTCAGTGTGAAGTTTATTATTGTCTTTTCTAATTGGTGATGTCTTCCTGCTCCAAACAGCATCATCTTTTATATGCTCTTCTAGTTCATCGGATGAATGGTTTTCAAAGAAATTCCAGTTTAAATTATATTCGCGAATATGTTTTTGACAAAACCAATTAAATTCGTCCAGCAATTCGGAAGATTTGGGTGCACGGTATTTTCCTTCTAAATCACAACCTTTATGATAGCATGCTCGTCCAGATGACTCAAAAGCGCCAGTAGTGTTCTTGAGCTTTGCGCGGCGCTTTTTATCAGCCGATACGGATATGTCAAAATCTAAGGGGGGTCGTTTGTTCATCGAATTATATTGTTTTACCTTTCTAGTTTGAGCACATTACATTAGAGCATATTTTAAGAAGTCCAAGTGAAACTTTATGGTATGGAGAAAAAATATGAAATATTTTGATCGGATTAAAAGTAAATTGGAAGGAAATTTTTTTCCAAGTTCTTTGGAAGTGGTTGATGAAAGCAATCTGCACGCTGGTCATAGTGGTGCACGACCAGGCGGAGAAACTCATTTTCGAGTTAGTATGGTTTCCGCAAGTTTTAAAGGCATGTCCAGGATTGATAGACAGCGCGCTGTTCATAAGGTTTTAAAGAGTGAGTTAGAGGAGCGTATTCATGCGCTGTCTTTGGATTTATCAGAAAAATAGTAACATTTTCTCAACCATCAGTTGATTTTTAGCTTCTCTTTTAAAAGTTCGTTAACGGATTTTGGATTGGCTTTGCCCTCTGTTTCTTTCATAACTTGGCCGACGAACCAACCCATGATTTTTGGATTTGTTGCAAGCTTGCTAACTTGATCAGGGTTTTGATCGATAATTCTATTGATGATCTCTTTAAGCGATGAAATATCAGACACCTGGAGCATACCTTTACTCACAACAATTTCTGCTGGATCTCCGCCACTTTGCCAAACTATATCGAATAATTCTTTTGCTATCTTACTTGATATCTTGCCCTCTATGATTAGATCAATAATGCTACCAAGTTGGTCAGTTGTAATTGGACTATTTTCAAGTAATTTCCCTTCCTTGTTTAGTCGACCAAATAGGTCATTAATGATCCAGTTGGCAGATATTTTTCCATCTCGATTTTTAGCAACTTTTTCAAAAAAATCGGCACTATCAACTTCTGCAGTGAGTACAGAAGCATCGTAATCGGTGATGCCATAGGTTGAAATAAATCGATCTTTTTTCATATCTGGCAATTCAGGTAATATATCGGCTATTGACTGGACCCAAAGTTTATCCAATCTGAGGGGTAAAAGATCTGGACAAGGGAAATATCGGTAGTCATGTGCTTCTTCTTTAGACCTAAGCGAGCGGGTTTCGTTTTTATCTGGATCATAAAGACGGGTTTCCTGTTTAACTTGACCACCATCTTCAATTATTGCAATTTGACGTCGCGATTCACTGTCAATGGCTTGCTGAATGAAGCGCATTGAATTCATATTTTTTATCTCACACCTCGTGCTGAGATATGATAAATCATCGCTTTCTTCATATTTTTGGTAATCGCCCATACGACAAACCGAAATATTCACGTCAGCTCTAAGAGATCCCTCCTGCATATTACCATCACAAGTTCCAAGATATCTGAGGATTTGCCTTATTTTTCGAACGTATTCTGAGGCCTCTTCAGGTCCGCGAATATCTGGTTTTGAAACTATTTCCATTAAAGCAATGCCAGTTCGATTCAGATCAACAAGACTTGATTTGGGGTCCATATCATGGATCGATTTACCAGCGTCTTGTTCAATGTGAATTCTTTCAATGCGCACCGTTCTTCCAGCTCCTGATTTTAAATCGACTCTAACTTTACCCTCTCCAACCAGTGGTTCGTATAATTGACTAATTTGATATCCTTGCGGTAAGTCTGGGTAAAAATAATTTTTTCTATCAAATTTTGATGTCAGGTTTATTTTTGCGTTAAGCCCTAGACCAGTTTTCACGGCCTGTTCTACACAAAAACGATTAAGAACTGGTAACATTCCAGGCATTCCAGCATCTATTAGGCTCACATTAGAATTTGGTTCGGAACCAAATGTCGTGGAGGCTCCTGAAAATAACTTAGATTTTGAAGATATTTGGGCATGTATTTCCATTCCTATTACCAACTCCCATGATCCTGTTAAACCTTCAATAATTTTTGGTTTTGGTATTTCATACGAAATTGCAGTCATTCGTCCCCCTTATAATTCTTTTATGATTTTTTAGTTATATCCTTATCTGAAAGCAAGAAAATATGGATATTAATTTTCATTTACTTAATATTAAATCAACAATTTCGTAAGTATTTTTCGAAATATTCGGAATGCTTGATAGTCTAAGTAAGTTTTGTTTTATTTTTCTTTGTCGGCCTTCATCAAAAATTTTCCAATTATCAAAAGAAGTGCAAACTCGAGCAGTTGTTTGTGGGTTGATGGCGTCAAGTTCAATTAACCAGTCAGTGACCAGATCGTAGCCCTTTCCATCTTCTTGATGGAATCCGGGAAGATTATTTGCTGCAAAGGCTCCGATTACACTTCTGAATCGATTTGGGTTCTTGATTTCAAAAGCGAAGTGCTTAGTGAGGTTAGCAACCACATCAAGTGATTTTTTTGGGTTTGTGTGAACCGCTTGTGTCGCGAACCATTTATCAATAACGTTATTATTAGTTTCCCACTTATCATAGAAATGATCTATTTCGTCTTCAACTTTGTTGTGTTTGACTAGTAAGGTTAAATAGCCTATTTCGTCTGTCATGTTAGTGGCTGTTTTGTACAAATTTTTAACAACTGCTATACCATCATCATAGTAACAAAATAAATTCATTAAATTTAACTTGAATGCTCTTAGACCTGCCTGTTCTGAAGTTGGTTCAAAATTAAGTTGAGGCTTATAACTATTAAAAAATTCCGCGATAACACGCGCACATTTTTTTGACAGCAAATTGTTGAAAGAATTAATAGCTTCATAAATTCTTAATGGGTTAATATTTTTCCGTCGAGCCGAGAGATAAATCGCAACATTCTGTGCGTTTGGAGGCGTTACTATCATTGCCTTATACGCATAGCTAAAAGCATCAGAGTAAAGTATTTTTTCTATGCTTGATAGAAGACGATTTGAGGTTCGGACTCCATCGAATATGGATTTTTCGATCGCTTCAAGTGAAAGCTTTCTCAAAGCATTCCAACGATTGAAAAGATTTTTATCATGACCTCCTAAAACATGCAGTTCATCGTTCGATATCGTTTCAATCAGAGTAACAGGTGCAGAAAAATCTCGAAGAGTTGATGCTATCGGTTTTGAGGTTAAGCCGTCAAATGTGATTGTTTGTTTTCTTTGTGATATAAAAAAAGTCTCACTTCCGCGTATCTCATTTCCACTTTGATCTAACAGGCCTATAATAACTGGAATTAACATTGGTTTAGAGTTTTGTTTGTCATTTAATTTAAGTACTTGTGAAAACTCCATCGTGAAAACCCCTTTCTCGTAGGAGCTGGTCACTTCAACTATTGGCCGTCCTTTTTGACTGTACCAAAGGGAAAATTGTTTTAGGTCTATATCGGCAGTTTTTTCAAATATTTCTAGCCAATCTTCAACTGTACAAGCTTGACCGTCAAAAGTGGTAAAATATTGTTGCAATGCTTCGTTATAACATGTGTTTCCAACAACCAATTTTAACATTCTGACGAGTTCTGCACCCTTTTCGTAAACCGTCGCTGTATAAAAGTTGTTTATTTCCAGATATTGGTTAGGTCGAACAGGGTGAGCCAGTGGTCCGTCATCTTCTCTAAATTGATCACCTTGCAATGTTAAGACATCTTCTATTCTCTTTACAGGGAAACCGCGCATACTTGCAGAAAATTGTTGATCGCGAAATACTGTTAAACCTTCTTTTAGACAAAGTTGAAACCAGTCTCTACAGGTAATCCTATTTCCAGTCCAATTATGAAAATATTCATGTGCAATTATCCTCTCAATGTTGTCATAATCTTTGTCAGTTGCTGTTATACTATCTGCTAAAATATAATTTGAGTTGAAGATATTTAATCCTTTATTCTCCATTGCTCCCATATTAAAATCGTCAATTGCTACGATCATGAAGAGGTCAAGATCATATTCGCGTTGATATACGTCTTCATCCCACTTCATAGACCTCTTCAATGCATCCATTGCATATGAGCATTTATCAATGTCTTTTGATTTTACATATATTTTTAGATCAACAACTCGACCTGATTTAGTTTTAAATTGGTCGTTAAAACTTATTAGATTCCCAGCAACGAGGGCAAATAAATAACTCGGCTTTGGCCACGGGTCGTGCCATTCAGCAAATCCTTCTCCGATGTTAATGAGATTACCATTGGATAGGAGAACTGGTTCTGCTCCTTCAATTCTAACCGTGTAGATGGTCATGATATCTGGCCTATCAAGAAAATAGGTTATTTTTCTAAAGCCTTCTGCTTCGCATTGAGTGCAGTAAGTTCCTGATGACAAATAGAGACCATCAAGTGAAGTATTAGTACCTGGTGAGATATTTGTTTCAGCTTCCCAACAAAAATCATTTGGAGGGATGCGTTCTTTGGGAACGGTGAGGCCATCTGGACTAAATTTCAGTGATTCAAGTTTGAGGGGAGAACCATTGATACTCACTCGTTTAAGTTCCAAATCAAGTCCATCTAATTTAAGGTCATGATTGGTTTTTTGAGGTGAAAATAATATTTTTGCAGTCACTTTTGTGCTTTTGGGCAAGAGCTGAAATTTCAAATGAACTGATTTAATCAGAAAAGGTGAAGGTTTATAGTCTTTACGATATGTAACAGTATTTATTTCATTCATAATTTGTCCAATTGCTATTATAAGATTTCGTTTAGAAGAATCACATTCCATTTGGGTGGCGTTTATCTATTTCTCGTAATAGTCAGATTAAGTATTATTGCTGTTAGTAAAGGAAACAACTGAGATGCCTAACTATATTAAAATTAATTCAATGCAAGTAGAAGAGACTTTTTACAATTTTGTATGTAATGAGGTTTTGCCAGGTACAAAGCTGGAAAAAGAATATTTTTGGATTGAGGCGGTTAATCTGTTTAAAGAATTTGATGCACCTAATAAATCTCTCTTGATAGATCGGCAAAGGATTCAGAGTTTATTAGACTCTTGGAATGAAAAAAATTGTAATAATGAAATGAATTTAGACTCTTATAAAGAATTTTTGACAAAGATTGGATACTTAGAGAAAGAAGGGCAGGATTTCAAAATTACTACCAAACATAGTGACCCTGAAATAGGTAAAATAGCGGGCCCTCAGCTTGTAGTTCCTGTGACAAATGCGAGATATGCCATAAACGCGGCTAATGCGCGATGGGGTAGTTTGTATGATGCAATTTATGGAACTGATGTTATGGGTGACAAACCATCTTCTCTAACATATGACTCCGCCAGAGGCTTAAGAGTTATTGAGTGGGTAAGAAGTTTTTTAGATAATTCACTCCCTCTTGTGGGATGTTCTTGGGCTGATTTAACCGAAATTATCGTTGAGGATAATAATATTTCACTTTCGATTGATGCAATTGCCGTCGAGTTACGAGATACTTGTCAATTTAAAGGAACGAAGGTCGATCAGAATGGCCTTAAAACGATACTGTTTAAAAAAAATGATCTCGGAATAATAGTTGTTTTGAATAGTAATAGTAAAATCGGGGGTGTAGATAAAGTTGGAATTTCAGATGTGTTACTTGAATCTGCACTATCCGTTATAATGGATTGTGAGGACAGTGTTGCAACAGTTGATCCTGATGACAAAATTTTGGCGTATAGAAATTGGTTAGGTCTAATGAAGGGTGAATTACAAGAAGATTTTCAAAAAGATGGATCTATAGTTAAACGAAAATTGACGGCTGATTTTACATTTATGAATCCAGACGGGAAGGAACTGCTTGTTAAGGGTAGAGCACTCATGCTTGTTCGAAATGTAGGTCATTTAATGTCAACAGGCTTGGTATTAAATGAGCTTGGGGAGGAAATTGGCGAGGGTTTAGTTGATTGTTTGATAACAGCCGCTTGTGGACTTCATGATCTTTTAAAACATGAGAGGCCTAGGAACAGTGATATTGGTTCTATTTACATTGTAAAACCAAAAATGCACGGCTCCTCTGAAGTTGAATTTACGGTTAGACTATTTGATGCAGTAGAAAAATTGCTTTTGCTCCCAATAGACACTTTAAAGCTGGGTATTATGGATGAGGAACGGCGTACTTCGTTAAACTTAAAAGAATGTATTAGAGCCGCCAAATCTCGGATTGCATTTATCAATACGGGGTTTTTGGACCGTACAGGAGATGAAATTCATTCGTCAATGAGGTTAGGTCCTTTGGTTAGAAAGGCTGATATGAAAAAAGAAGAGTGGATCAATGCTTACGAGAGGAATAATGTACAAGTTGGCCTGAGATGTGGATTTCAAGGCAAAGCCCAAATTGGAAAGGGTATGTGGGCTATGCCCGACCGAATGAAGTTAATGCTTGAAGAAAAAAGCAATCACCCAAGATCAGGTGGTAGTTGTGCTTGGGTACCTAGCCCCACTGCAGCTACACTTCATGCTATACATTACCATGAAACGTATGTCCCAACCGTACAGTTAGAGCTTCTTGAAGGAGAAAAAATCAATTATCAACAGGGTTTGTTAAAAGTACCAACTGTACAGGGGAAAAATTGGTCTAAAGAAGAAATTGAAGAGGAACTTTTCAATAATGCGCAAGGGATTTTGGGTTATGTTGTGCGTTGGGTAGATCAAGGGATTGGATGTTCGACAGTACCAGATATCAATGGAATTGGCTTGATGGAGGATAGAGCTACTTGTCGGATCTCATCACAACATATCGCGAACTGGCTGTATCATGGTATTTTATCAAGAACTGAAGTTTTAGATGCGTTTAAAAAAATGGCTTTTATCGTTGATCAACAAAACAATGGTGATGATTTTTATACGCCAATGTCTCCAAACTTTGATAGTTTTGCCTTTATGGCTTCTCTAGATTTGGCACTTAAAGGTTTTGAACAACCTAGCGGTTATACTGAGCCTCTATTACATTTATATAGAAAAAAAAAGAAGGCTTTGGTCCTTAACAATTAGTCCACTTTAGTCTAAAATGAACTAAGATAAGAAAAATATTGTGGGTAAATAGCCAGATGTGCTAGTGCTTTCTGACTGCATAACTTCATTTTGACAAGAGAGTCGTCGATGGTAAGGCCATTAGTTGGGATTGTTGGGAATTATTACATAGTAAATGATGATTACCCTGTGCAAGCATCTGGTGAGATGAACATAGAGGCCGTATCAGAAATGTGTGATGCTGTATCGGTAATTATTCCAAGTCTTCCGAAGAATGCTAAGTCAGAAGAATTAGCAAAAATTTGCGATGGATTCGTTTTTACTGGTGGACGACCCAATGTACATCCAAAATTTTATGGCCACCAAGAGACAGTGGCACATGGTATGTTTGATTTAAATAGAGATGCCGTAACTCTCCCACTAATCAAGCATTGCGTAGAAATTGGGAAACCAATTCTTGGAATATGTCGGGGCTTTCAGGAGTTTAATGTAGCTTTCGGAGGAACACTACATCCTGAAATTAGAGAGCTAGAGGGTCGGATGAATCATCGAATGCCTATAGATGGCACTCTAGAGGAAAAGTTTTCTATTCGTCATAGCATTGAATTTTTAGAGGATGGTCCATTTTCTAAAGTTCTTAAAGCATCACGTGGGATGGTAAATTCACTACATGGTCAGGGTATTGATGAGTCAGGAAACCAAATAGTCTTAGATGGATTTGCGTCAGACGGAACTGCTGAGGCGCTCTATATTCGCGATGCAAAAGCTTTTAGTTTAGCAGTACAATGGCACCCAGAATGGAACGCAAAGAATGATCCCGTATCGGCACCAATTTTTGAAGCTTTTAGTAGAGCTTTAAGAGGAAAGAATTTTATTTAATTAGTTCAACGAGATTATTTTTCTTATGTTAAACCTCATGTAAGTTCATTTAAAAATAGTCATAGATCATGAAAACACTTAAAATTGATCCCAGATTGTCAGTTGCGCCTATGATGAATTGGACTGATAGGCACTGTCGTGTCTTTCACCGACTTCTATCAAAGAATTGTCTTTTATACAGCGAAATGCTTACAACGGGAGCAATAATAAATGGAAATAGAGA
>JAQWUC010000054.1 GCA_029242355.1 Paracoccaceae bacterium
ATTAAATTCATACCTTTTAACTTATAAAAAATATTAACTTTATGAAAAAATTGTTCGCTATGGCTAGATCAAACGAGACTTCCTTCAGAATAAAAATCAAATATTCGTAATTTTAGAACACCTTCGTCTGACGCCGCTCAAGAAGTTATTACCAGTCAAATACATAGTTCAGGTAAAGAGCCATTTTTTAGGGTTTACGTTTTTATATTACTAACATTAAATCAAATAACTAAATGGTTTGGATTAAAATACCCTCTATAAAATAAACTTAAAACAAATACAAAATTAAGACATCACTAAAATTTGGTGGGAGATCCTTAAGATGAAAGATCGTAAGCTCGCTCACCGTGAACGGTAATATCTAACCCATCAAATTCAGTCTCCTTATCAACTCTCATTTTAAGAAAAAATCCTAACGATTTTATAATAACAACTGTTACAAAAATTGTATAAAGAGCGACAACAATTAAAGACACAATTTGAGATATCCAACTTGATCCGTTTTCAAAACCTAAAAATGATAAAAAAGGGAGCATCACTATTCCAAAAATACCACCAATTCCATGAACTGCAAAAACGTCTAATGTGTCATCTATCTTCAGTACATTGCGCACGATGTTAACTGCTTCTTGACATAGGACGCCCGCTATACCGCCAATAATCACTGCTTCAAGTGGCCCAACAAAACCAGAAGCCGGAGTTATAGAAGCTAATCCGGCTATAGTACCTGTAACCAGACCAACCAAAGAAGATTTACCATACTTTATTCTTTCCCATCCAGCCCAGGTTAACGAGGCAGTAGCCGCAGATAAGTGCGTTACTGTCAGAGCCATAGCCGCACCAGCATCGGCTGCTAATTGAGATCCTCCGTTAAATCCAAACCAACCAACCCAAAGAAGTGCTGCACCAATCATAACAAAAGTAGGATTATGGGGTGGTTTAGTAAGGTCTGATCGTGGTCCTAAAAAATAAGCAATAATAAGTGCCGCTATGCCAGCCGTTTCATGAACCACGATACCTCCTGCAAAGTCAAAAACCGGGACATCGAAAAGTGAACCATCTGATAGAATTCCGCCGCCCCACACCCAATGCACAATCGGCGAATACACTAAGCACATCCATAGACCTGCAAAAGAAAGAATAAAAACGAATGAAATTCGTTCAACAAATGCACCAACTATCAACGCGGGTGTTATTACAGCAAACGTCATTTGAAATGCAAAAAACAAAATCTCAGGGAGAGTACCAGAAACATTTTCAGGATCCAAATGAATTAAAAACGCTTTTTCAAATCCACCCCAAAAAGAATTCTGGTTTCCAAATGCAATGGAATAGCCAAAAGCAAACCACAGTAGGCTCATTAAACACGCTATAGTATAGGTTTGCATAAAAACACTTAAAACATTTCTTGATCGTACGAGTCCGCCATAAAACAGAGCTAAACCAGGCAATGTCATCAAAAGTACTAACGTTGTTGCGACTAGTATCCAAGCTGTGTCTGCACCATTCATTTTCACTTCCTTATCTATCATGTTACATGCGTCTTGAGATGTAAGTTCTAAACACAAGACGCAACAAGCAAGTAAAAAAATTACAAGTTCATGTACCCATTTGCTTAAATTTTGATCTTTTTTTTACAAAATGCAAAAAAAATAACCAGATTCAAACTACCGTGTTAGATTTACGCATGTATTTTATTAATGATTATAAAATATAAATGATTACACATTCGAAAATTTGTTAAAATTTGCAATTGAACAGTATTCACACCAAAGCTAAACTCTGGAAACGCGATCGGCTTAGTTTGCAAATTGTAACGTCGAGAAATATCGAATATCGGCAAACCAGAACCAAGCATTGCATTAAAAAACCACATCATAGCATTTGTGGTTAGAACTGGTTATTCACGAGTTATAAAGTGTCCACTGTCTAAGACTAAAATAACTTCTAAACCTGGTAAATATTTTTCTAACCCAAAACAATATTTTACGGGTTACCTAGGATCAAATTCTCCTCGAATGTATAATATTGGCATTGTGAATTTACTTAAATTAACTTTTTTGCTTTTAAGTATCCTTAAAATAAACGGGAACAGCATCGGCGACACCTTCATAAGCAAATTCACTTATAATTTCTTTCAATTCCGTTTCATCAGGTAATAACCCTTTTTTACAAGAGTTTTCAAACAAACTCTAACATAAGCTTCCCTTTTACTCATTAACTTTGAGGCTTTTTCGGGGTTTAATGAATTTCATTGATGATGTAAGGAATTTCTTGGATCATAATTATGAAGTGACAAACAAGACCACACATATAGCTCCACACGATGAGAAATTTGATTTACAATATTATCACTAATGGCAACACCACAATCATGTCTAGCTAATCGAAAATTTATAACACCAATCATATCTAAAAGATCAATAACTTGAGAGGTAACCTTATTCATCGAATAATCTCTCTCACTTTTATCAGACTGCCCGTAACCTTTCAAATCAATAGCTAATACTTTAAATTGTGTTGTAAGTTTGGGTATCTGATGCTTCCAGCATTTCCAGCTTTCGGGAATACCATGAAGAATAACTACGGGCCCACCCTCTCCTGCTTCAACCCAATATCATTTTAACCCTTTAAGGTCTTATAATGATGTTTAAATTTAAAATCACTGCTCATTTTACATTAAACCTTTAATAATTTTCATTATCTACGTCATTAAACGCCTCACATAATATAACGTTTGACGGAAGAGTTCAAAGATGCATTTAGGAAAGCTAAGTAACTATAGTTTTATTAAATATTAATCGTTTTTCAAAATTTCAGAAGCAGCCTTTTCCGCAATTGCTAGCACTGCAGCGTTAACATTTGAAGAAGGGATCATCGGCATAATTGAAGCATCAATTACCCGTAAGTTTTCGAAACCCCGTACTCGAAGTTTAGTATCAACAACTGATGTTTTGTCTGTCTCAGGTGCCATACGGCAGGAACCTACTAAATGATAAGCAGTATTACTGCGATCTCTTGCCACATTAAGCAATTCTTCATCTGAATGGATTTCTTTTCCCGGATAAATCTCATGATCAAAGTATTTTGATAAGGGTTTACTGTGCATCAAACTGCGAGAGATTTTAATTCCCTCAATGAGGATTTTTTGATCTTCAGTCGCACTTAAATAATTAGGTTGAATGAGTGGTTTATCAAAAGGATTTTTTGAATTTACTTTTACCCAACCTGAGCTTTCTGGTCGTTGACCCCAACAAGCAATACTAAAGCCTGGGAAAGTGTCTAATTCGGCCTGTCGACCCAGAGCATAACTGGCTGGGGTAAAACTTATTTGCAAGTCATTATTGCGAATTAATTCATTTGAGTGCCAGAAGCAATAAACAAGTGTAGGCCCTAAGGAAAGTATTGATTGGCGCCCCAGTGCATATTTAATTATTTCTTTAACTAATAATGGACCTTTGGACATTTCGTTGATCGTTTTGGTATTTTTAACGCGTCCAGTCAGTCGTGTAGCATAATGATCTCTGAGATTTTTCCCAACTCCAGCAAGTTCTTGGCGAACTTCAATACCTATTGATTTAAGTAAATCACCTGGTCCAATACCAGCTAATTGTAAAATTTGAGGAGAATTTATAGCGCCAGCAGACAAAATAACCTCATTAGCAGTTTTCACTAAAACTCCTTTTGTATCAAACCGAGATTTTTTATATTCGACTCCAACAACCCGTTGGTTTTCAAATTGAAGATTCGTAACATGAGCATTCGTAATAATGTGAAGGTTTTTTCTTTTTTTTGCGGATTTTAAATACGCCTTGGCAGAACTCATTCGTCGCATACCACTCACTGTGCGCTGCACATACGATACTCCCTCTTCATTCTCCCCATTATAATCGTCGTTAATAGGCATACCCATTTCAACGGCAGCTTTAATAAAAGCATCACACAATGGATGGCGCCAACCTAAGTCAGAAACTATCATCTCTCCATCATTACCACGCAAAGAACGGTCATTTGATTTATTATTAGTACCACACGGCACATATTTCTCTAAGCTTTTAAAATGTGGAAGAAGATCATCATAACTCCAGCCATTATTACCGCGCTGAGCCCAATTATCAAAATCCATTTTTTGACCACGATTGAAAATTAATCCATTTATAGAACTTGAACCGCCAATAACCTTCCCTCGAGGGGTCGGAATTGATCTTCCGTTAGTTCCCCAACTAGGGAGCGTGTCATAAAGCCAATTAAGTTTTTTATTCGTTACTGTTTTTATGAAACCAGCAGGAATATGAATAAATGGACTCCAATCTGTAGGTCCTGCCTCAATTAAGCACACATTAGTTTGAGAATTGGCACTAAGTCGATTGGCCAACAAACAACCAGCAGAACCTGCACCAACAATAATATAATCAAATTCCATCAAGTTCTCGCGAAAAAAATTACTAGAACAAAACTTATTCCATATTCAAACTATTCTCTTTAAAGTAACAAAATCGATCAACTCTTATTTTTACGAGCACCTACCTATACCCCTGCAATTTATTTTACACTCTCGAGCAAATTTATTTTATATTTTTTTTAATTGCAAAGTGTTCTGCATTCTGCGATCAATAAGACGTAAGAAAAACGGAACGCTACCTTAACTTTTTCTTTTATAGTTAACGGTGCAATAATAAAAGAACGGTGAAATTTTATGGCAGGGACTGAATTTCTTAAATCGATTGAAACTAATTTTAAAAATGCGACAGAGGCCCTTCAAAAAAGTGAATTTAAGGACTCCATAACACCTGATTTAGCACACCAAATTATGATGGCGAATGCAACATACGTCGTACGTTTTGCAGTGAGGTTGCGAGGTACCGTACATACATTTACAGGGTATCGATCAGTGCATTCTGACCATTTCGAACCAGTAAAAGGCGGAATAAGGTACGACTTAGCAGTAAATCAAGAGGAAGTAGAAGCTCTTGCAGCCTTGATGACCTATAAGTGTGCTTTAGTTGAAGTGCCTTTCGGTGGATCAAAAGGTGGCTTAATTATAAACGTGAATGATTGGTCCGAAGAAGAATTAGAGCGCATAACGCGACGGTTCACCCAAGAACTTGCTAAGAGAGATCTCATCCATCCGTCGCAAAATGTCCCAGCACCGGATGTTGGAACTGGCGAAAGGGAAATGGCATGGATGGCAGATGAATTCCGTAGGTTAAATCCAACTGATCTGAATGCATGGGCCTGTGTTACAGGAAAACCTGTGAGTAAAGGTGGCATTTCAGGAAGAACAGAAGCAACTGGTCGAGGTGTTCAATACGCCCTTCGTGCTTTTTTTGATCACCCAAACGACGTAAAGCGAACGGGATTAACACCAGGCTTGAGCGGAAAGAGGGTAATTATCCAAGGCCTTGGTAACGTTGGCTTTCACGCTGCTCTGTTTCTATCCACCGAAGATCATTGTGTAAT
Source organism: Paracoccaceae bacterium (assembly GCA_029242355.1). GTDB lineage: Bacteria > Pseudomonadota > Alphaproteobacteria > Rhodobacterales > Rhodobacteraceae > JAYZEV01. The sequence goes on from JAQWUC010000054.1 coordinate 5,461, forward strand.
AACTCATGTATTAGAACGAGATGGTACGATAATAGACCCAAATGGAATTGATATTCTCGCTCTTAAAGAATATCTTTCTGCAGAACGAACCATAAAAGGATACAAAGGATTTACTCAATCCGGTCTCGAGGCATTAGAAGACGATGCGGATATTCTTATCCCTGCTGCTATGGAACTTGTTATAACGGATAATAATGCAGAGCGTATTAAAGCCCCTTTGATAATAGAAGCTGCCAACGGTCCAATATCAGCAGATGCTGATGTAATACTAAATGATAGAAACATTGTAATTATACCAGATCTGTATGCTAATGCTGGAGGTGTAACCGTAAGCTATTTTGAGTGGATTAAAAATCTTAGTAGAATTAGATTGGGGCGACTGCAAAGAAGAGCTCAAGAAAATCAAATTTCAATTCTTGTGGACGGCATTGAAAAGATGACAGGTAAGGTTTTTCCAGAAGATAATCTGAAGAAATCGTTAGATGGTGGTTCGGAGTTAGATCTAGTCCGATCCGGCCTAGAAGATACCATGCGCAACACTTATAATGTCATTAGCGAGGTGTGGAATTCTGACAAAAAGTCGTTAAGTCTGAGAACAGCCGCTATGATGGTGGCACTCAGACGTGTGGCCCAAAGTTACTCGACTCTGGGTATCTAAATAAAATTAGATTTAATGACGGTAAATGATTTTTAACAAGTTCATTTCACCATCTACCATCAATTCAAAAATTTTGACTTGTAATCATATCTAACGAATGGGCTACTAAAAAATGAACAAGTTAAGCAACTGAATCTGGAAAGATACGTTGCTTTAAACATTGTTGATCTAGAACCCAGTTACTATATTCTTCCGCTTTATGGCCAAATACACGAGACTCAGTTTCAGACACAACAGCACCTAGTGGCAATAGCATTTACGCAAATTACAAAAGAACCGAGTTCACGCGCCAAAGATTTTGTAAGACCAAGCATGGCCCCTTTGGAAGTAACATATGGGACATAACCATCGATCACCCCATTAAGAGTAACTATGTAAAGTTTATAATCTTGCTCCAGCGCATTTTTTTCCTGCGACAGGTTTAATTTTTTTTCATGCTAACAACCTAAAATATATTGCTCTCATTAACTATTCAAATATTTGTTTTATAATTCACTTTTATCAGTTACCCGTCTAAACACGGTGAATCGCTTATCTATGTCTACGTGTAATTCCAATCCTAATCCAACTCCCTCGGGAACAGTTATCATCCCATCCTTTATTGTTGGTAAAGCAGTTACCAAATCTTTATACCAAGTTTTGTAAAACGCTCTAACACTTTCTTGAATTAGCACATTAGATAAATTTAAAGATAGATGTGTCGAAGCACAAAGAACTACTGGACCTGTACAGTCATGGGGCGCAACAGGAAGATGCCACGCTTCAGCCATTGCGGCTATCTTGCGTGCCTCAGACAAACCCCCGCACCAACTCACATCAAGCATAATAACACCTGCAGCATTGGTCTCTAAAAGATCACGAAAAGCTCCTCTTGATCCTAAGGTTTCAGAAGCGCATATTGGAGCTCTTGAAGCAGCAGCATAACGTTTCAGACTCGATAAACTATCCATCTTTATCGGATCTTCATGCCAAAAAGTTTTATATGGTTCAAGACTCTTTGCTATTTCTATGGCTGGTAAAAGCTGCCACATTGAATGAAATTCAATCATGATATCCATTTTATAACCAACAGAATTTCGTATTTTTTCAATAGGTTCCAAACATTTTTTAATATCACTGTGTGAAATATACTGTCCTGCTGATTTTTCTGCAGCGAAATCAAACGGCCAAATTTTCATAGCCGTTATCCCATCCTCTAACAATGAACTAGCAAGTTCACCTGCTTGATTTAAGAACCAGTTTAGATCATCGTAAGGTTTAACACTATTTTTCATTAGGTCATAATTACTGCTTTTTTGACCAGATCTTTTTTTGATATAATCAGTACCCGCACAAGTATTATACGTTCTGATCTCTTGTCGAGTAAATCCACCCAAAAGCTGGGCTATTGGTTGCTTAACAGCTTTGCCAAAAAGATCCCACAAGGCAATATCGAATGCAGAATTTCCTCGCACTTCAGCACCAGTTGATCTAAAACCAACATACCCAACTAATTCAGCTGAGAGTAGATCAATTTGCAAAGGATCACGACCAATAACCCTTGGAGCAATATACTCATGAATATGAGATTCTACTGTTTCAGCTCCAAAAAACGTTTCGCCTAAACCAATTAAGCCTTCATTTGTATGTACATGTATCCATAGAAGATTTGGACGCTCTTTTATGCGTATTGTTTCAAGTTTTGTTATTTTCATCAAACAACCCTACTTGGATAATTCTTATTAAAAAAATGCGCTCTTAAATTATTAACAGCTAACATCCCCATCGCCTCTCGAGTCTCTTTCGTCGCCGAGCCCACATGCGGTAGTAAGGTTACATTGTTTAATGCAAGCAATCCATGAGGAACTTCAGGTTCGTTTAAGTTAACGTCAAGTCCCGCACCAGAAATTAAGTTATTCTTTAAAGCATAAATTAGCGCATGTTGATCAACAACATCACCTCTAGCTGTATTTATCAGAAACGCAGATTTTTTCATAATAGGAAAATGTTTACTTGACAGGATAGGACTAAGCGCTCCTCCTGGAGCATGTATTGATACTACGTCAGAGCACTCTAATACTTCATCTAATGTGTTGAATTGTATAGCGTCAAAATTTAATCTTGCAACTGGCGAACGATTAAAGAATACCACTCGCATTCCTAAAGAATTAATTACTTTTCTGGCAGTTGCTTGCCCAATTCTTCCCATACCAATAATACCAAGGGTCTTGCCATTAAGACTTGTTCCTAAATCTTCGACAATTGAAAACCCTGTCCAATTTTGTTGTCTTAACTTGCTCTCTAAAAATGAAGTTCGACGACTTACCGCCAAAATAAGAAATAACGTAATTTCTGCCGTTGCATCAGTTAACACGTTAGGTGTGTTAGTTACCACTAAACCAATTTTTTTTGAATATTCAATAGCAATGTTCGACACACCAACACCATAATTTGATAGGATCGATGCTCTTCTATTATGGATACGAAGGACATTTTCTGAAATATTATCGCTTACCGTGCTCAGGACACCATCAAATCTTTGAAAAGCACTCTTCAATTCATCTCTTGTAAAAGGTTTATCCGAAAAATTAAATTCTACAGAAAAACTAGCTGAAAGTGCCTTAGCTACAGAAGTCGGAATAGCACGAGTAACAATAATCTTTGGTGAATTTATTTCGTTCATTCTAATATCCATTATTGCAAATAAAAAACTTTACTATAGCCAAAGAATTCGATCTTTAAAAGCATCGTGTAACCTAGTAAATCAATGGTACTTTTTTCCTTCTTCGACTTATTGTAGCAAGATATTATGTCAATTAATTTGACACAACCACCATGATATAAAATTGACGAATAAGTGTTATATTTTATCAGCAATTAAAGTAAATGAAGATCAAGTTGCTCATATATTGGCAATCCGTCCTTAAATTTTGGAAAAGACTCCCCTTGAATAAGTGGACGAAGGTACTGTGTTCCCTCTTCATTTATGCGGAAACCACCCTCAGATATATAGTTAAATGGTAATATCTTTTCCTTGTTAGCAATATTAGTCAAATTGCCTTCAACGATTTCCCATGAATACGGATCATTTGATACCCGCCTAATTGCAGGCATTACACCGGATTTTCCATTTAAGGCAAATTCTGCAGCGATTTTACCTACGGCGATAGCTTGTTCCATATCGGTTCTGGACACTAAATGACGAGCACTTCTCTGTAAATAATCTGAGACCGCCCAGTGATACTTTACCTTAAGATTTCTACTTACAAGATCAGTTATCTTAGGAGCAACCCCTCCAAGCTGCTTATGACCAAAAGAGTCTTGTGTAGTCGACTCAGAGTAAAATGCTCCAGTTTGATCCTTCAATCCCTCAGACGCCACTATAACACAAAATCCATATTGAGAAATATCGCTTTCAACTCCAGTTAAAAAGTTTTCTTCATCTAAATTTATCTCTGGCAATAAAATTTTATGTACATAAGTAGAGTCTTTGGCATTCGCTAATTCAGCTGATGCCGCTATCCAACCAGCATGTCGACCCATCACCTCTAAAACAAAAATATTTGTTGAAGTTTTACACATCGACTTCAAGTCTAGCGCAGCCTCTTTCACAGATGTAGCAATATATTTTGCGACAGAGCCAAAACCAGGGCAATTATCAGTGACTACCAAATCATTATCAATGGTTTTTGGAATAGCAATCGCACAGAGATCATATCCAAGTTTTTTAGCTGCGAGCGAGACCTTTAAACATGTATCAGCGGAATCATTGCCGCCGTTATAAAAAAAATATCTAATTGACGAAGAATCAAGTATTTTAAATAAATCTTCATAAAACTTCAAATTTTCAATTTCTGGAAGTTTAAAGCGACAAGATCCAAACATTCCCGCAGGAGAATCGAGTAAAAGCTCTAAAGGTTTCTTAGTTTTTCTGAGGTCATAAATTTTTCCCTCAATTAAACCTAAAATTCCATTTTGTGCCGCAAAAATATTTGTGTTAGGCGCCAACTTGGAAAGTTCAGACATCACGCCATAAGCAGACGCATTGATAACAGAAGTAACTCCTCCAGATTGGGCATAAATCGCATTATTCATGATGTCTTTTCTATCTCCTAAAAATATGAGTCTTCGGTAAAAAGATATTAAAAGTAAAGTTTTTAGTGTGATCTTACCGTAGATAAATACTTTAAAAGGTTCAAATGTAATATTTAGCTCAATTGTTTGTTTTAAATACTATTCCTTTTGAACCAGCTAAATTATAAACTTATAATCAGCACCAAATACCTGTTAAAAACTTTGTATAATATACTAATTTTTAATGACTTTAACCAATTAAGGATTAAGTAATTAATAATAGTATTAAACCGACACGAATAATAAAAAATAATTCAAACTACTTTGTATACTAATACTTTGTATACTAATACAGGGTTTAAAACTTTTTACGAAAAAATTTAAATAATAACGAAAGTATGACTCCCACTCATGACAACTGATAATTTATTAATTCTCCTCGGAAATCAACTTTTTCAAGTTTCAAAAATTAAACTGACAAAACCAAAAAAAATATTCATGGCAGAAGATTTTGATTTATGCACCTACGAAAAACAACACAAACTAAAAATTCTAATGTTTCTAAGTGCCATGCGAGAAAAACGCGATGAACTAAAAAAAAATGGATTTGATATCGAATATTACGATATCAATCATCCAACATTCAAAGAACCCTTTGAACATAAAATAAAAAATGTTCTCGCAAAAAATCATCTTAAAAATATTGTAATGTTCGAGATAGAAGACAAAAATTTTGAAACCCGCATAATCGAGTTTTCAAAAAAGGAAAATTTAAATCTAAAGTTTATACCTTCACCTATGTTTTTAATCGATAGATCGCAATTTAAACTTTACAAAACTAAATCGAAAAAAATTCAAATGGGTGCCTTTTATAAAGAGGTAAGAAGAAAGTTAAATCTTTTACTCGATCAAGACATGAAACCACTTGGTGGAAAATGGTCGTTTGACGAAGAAAACAGACAAAAAATACCGCACGAGCTTTTAATTCCTGAACAGTATCACGCTCAAAAGTCAAAATATTGTGAAGTTCTAAAGCCCTTTATCGAAACCACATTCCATGACCATCCAGGCAATTTAAAAAATATTTGGCCTCCGATGACAAGGAATGAAGCATTGAAAAGCTTAGATAGCTTTTTAAAAAACAAATTTAAAAAATTTGGCATTTATGAAGATGCTATTTTAACATCACATAATTTTTTGTTTCACTCTGGCATGAGCCCTTCTTTAAATATGGGCCTTCTCACACCACAAGATATAATTGAGCGAACCTTGTCTTTTACACAAACAGAAAATATCCCACTTAATTCGGTCGAAGGATTCTTGAGACAAATCGTCGGATGGCGCGAATTTATAAGAGGCATCTACCAAAATTATTCAGAAATTCAGATAAAAAGTAATTATTTTAACTTTTCACGTGGCCTTAAGGAGAGCTGGTACCTTGGGGAAACGGGCATTCAACCCCTTGACGATGCAATAAAGCACTCTATCAATTTTGGGTACACGCATCACATTAACCGATTGATGGTAATTGCAAATATAATGACTCTTTGTGAAGTCAACCCAAAATTCATTTATACATGGTTCATGGAAATGTATATCGACTCTTCAGAGTGGGTTATGACACCTAATGTATTTGGAATGGGTACCTTCGCAGATGGTGGAATTTTTTCAACTAAACCATATATCTGTGGCTCGAACTACCTTTTAAAAATGAGTAATTACTCAAAAGGTCCTTGGTGCGATACTATGGATGGACTGTACTGGAGATTTATTTCAAAAAATATTGAAGTAATTAGAAAAAATGCAAGAATGACTTTTGCTAAGAATACCCTCAAGAAATTGGATTCGAACCGAAAAAATTATATTTTTGAATGCGCCGAATCTTTTATTAATAAAAACTGCTATTCAAACTAATATTCAGCGTATGCCGGGTATTCATCCATTAAAAAATTACAAGCATTCTAGTTAAAACGAGCTGAACTTAATTAGACGTCCAAACGGAGTGTCTTCCATAACCCATATATATCATCGTTAAACTTCTGGGATAAGGCTTTACCCATTCAAATCGTTCAAACACGAAAGAAGTTTTTTCAAAAAATCTAACCCATATTAGCGTTTTACTTTTTAAACAGCAAATAAAAGCATTTTCTTCCCAGTCTTGGAATTTTGTTCCGGAATGAACCATGCGTGCTTAAGGTAAATTATTGTCAATGGAATTAAGCGTACGATTGCAATCAACTCTGAACCCTTCTTTACTTATTTTTTTTTAAAAAAAAATATAAGATCAAATTTCAATAACAACCTATCGTAAATCAAAATTAAACTTGGGTGAATAATTTTGTAGATTAAAGTTTGATAAACGGTTTCACAAAATTAATTCCTGAAATTTTTGCTAATAATTTCTTTTTTCAACGGCACCATTATACAAAATATCACCCCACTCGTGGTTTACTTTATTTCTAATCTTAATTTGACTTGTTTCCATATTTATGCTCGGCCTTTCAAGTAAATCAAAATTATTGTGTTCATCCGTACCTCTTACAAGTTGAGCAGAAGTTCTGCCTAACGTCTGTTTTATATCAGTTCGCATATAAGTTTGAATTGCAAATCCAATCCTTCGATAATCGCTTTTGTTAGGCTGAGATCCGTGAATAACCGTCGGACAATGCAACGAACATTGTCCAGGCCTCAATGGTGTAAGAACCGCCTTTGTTTCGTCAACAGCATCAATTTTTTGGCCTCGCGTTAAAATATTATTTTTTCCATATGTGTCGATATGTTCATGCATATACTTATGACTACCTGGAATCATAGACATACAACCGCTTAGCGCATTAGATTCCGTTAAAGCCATCCAAGAGGTGACACCAACATCTTCGGACAGGCCCATGTATTTACCATCCTGATGCCAACTAACAAAGCCTTCATCCTTAGGTTCTTTTATAAATAAAACAGTATGATATGCTAAGATGCTGATACCAATTAGATCCTCAACAGCATCAAGCAACCGTTTATTATGTACAATCTCATCAAGAAATTTAAAAACTAGATGAGGATTATTCCTTGCCGTTCCTTCAAACGCCTCAGGCCAAGTTTTTTCAGCATCTTCAAGTTCATCTTTTATCTGCAAACACTCTTCCACTGAAAGTATATTTAAGGGAGATACAAACCCATCTTTTTCAAAGTTATTAATTTGTTTTTGTGTTAAAAACTTTGGCAATTAAACAACCGTATCTTCAATCAGAACCTGAGCAGCCCAAGATTCATCAAAAAACTGACAAATGTCGACATAAAATATCCTATTAAAACACCTAATGTTTGAACACGTAGTATAACAAAATATGGAGTTCAAGTAAACGATGTGTCCATAATAGTAAAGATTATTAATTCTCATCTCAAGGAATCAAGATTGACTATTAAGAGCCTATAATTAAAATGGATTAAGCAAGTGGGTTCAAAACTGAATTTAGATCGTATTAATCGGTTAAATCATAGTTTGTAATGGTTTATACCTATTATGCATCACTAAAATGTCCGATCATACCAACTATTGTAACCAAATCGAATGTATATTGTGATAATTGCAAATTTTCGATAAGTAAATTGGCTCCGGTGGATGGGTTCGAACCAACGACCAATTGATTAACAGTCAACTGCTCTACCACTGAGCTACACCGGAACACTAATTTCATATATCAATCCCCAAACTGGCTTTCAAGCTATAATTTTTGAGTTCTTAATAATTCTTTAAGTGGGCTTCTTACCACCGTGCCCATGAGTAAGTTAATTTGTTAAACTTTTTTGATCTTTGTAAATCCCACGGAAACATTTTTTCTCAAAACGAATAGACGGATCGGAAATTGAGATTGCTGATACAACTCTTCCATAACCATTAAAATCTGTAGCGAATTTTACAAATTTTTCGGTCTTCATTGCAGATAGTAAACGATGCGTCCTACTAGTTGTTAAACACTAAGCTTTTGGAATTGATCATAAATTACGCATTGAACCATCTTAAGCTAAATATCTTACGATCTGTAAAACGCAAGTTACAAAGCGAACATAATCAGCCATTTCAATAGATCTCTTCTTTAAATACTTCTATAATTTTACATACTTCTATAATTTATAAAAAAACTTAGATTTAATAGACATTTTACCTTTATTAGAAATTTTGGTCTTGCTTGCTAAATCAATTAAATGAGCAAAAATGTTGCTTTCTGCGGCCTCTCTCAACTCAGAGTTAATATCAGGATATATTATATTAATTAAATCTTTAGATGTAAAAGGCCTTGATTTAATTAAATCAAAAATTTGCAATTCACGATTTTTTCTGTGGTTAAGTTGAGATTTCACATAATCCTTTGCATTAGTAATAAGATCTCCGTGACCCGGTAAGTACAAATTTTCATCTCGCTCTAAAAGTTTCTCTAGGGATAAAATAAAATGGCTCATATTACCCATAGGTGGTATAATAACAGTAGAAGACCAACCCATTACATGATCGCCTGAGAAAATTGCATCGCTACCGTGTAATGCTAAGCAAATATGGTCATCCATATGCCCGGGAGTTGCGATAACCTTCAAGCACCATTCTTCATTTGATATTTGCTCAAAGTCTTTGATGGTTTGAACTTGCACGTTAAAAATTTTGTTACAAAATTTTTGATCCTTATCAGATTTGTCTTTGATTTTATTGAGTAAATCGATTTTAGAGAGATTTGGGTCGGCCAACAAATAGATTTTTGAGCCAGTTTCATATGCAAGCCTAATCGCCATAGCACAATGATCTTGATGAGAATGCGTAAGAAAAATGTGCGTTAATTTAGCCGATCCAATTGTATTTAAAACGTTTTCAAAATGGCTTGTTAAATTTGGTCCAGGGTCAATTATCGCTAAATTTTGCGTTCCGATAAGATATGTGTTCGTCCCAAAGTTTGTGTAAGCATTGCTATTTTTAGCAGTTATTAATCGCACACGCTCATTGAGCATATTCTCTGCAACTCTAACAATTTTATAATGGTTCGAAACTATTGCCATCAATACTGCTTTAAAGAATTTAATCTCGTGTTAAAGTGAGCTCAAATGAAAATAAACCTATTTAAACAGTACCTACCTAGAAAACTTTTTGGAAGAACAATTTTAATTTTTCTTCTCCCAATTGTTTTAATTGAAACAGTAGTGTTTATAGCTTTTATTCAACGCCATTTCGAACAAGTCACGAGCCAGATGTCTGATGCTTTTGCATATCAGGTAAAATATATTATCAAAAATGCAGTAGAAGAAACACGAGAGCCCAAATACTTATCTTTTTATAATATGGGAAAAGACTTCGGACTTGATGTGAAAACAATTCAACATGAGCCTACTTTGAGAATTAAGAGTCTTGATATCTTCGACTTTTCTGGTCGAGCGTTCGTGAACACAATGACTAAAAACTTTGATAATAACATTTTTTTTGATTTCTCTAAATCCAGGCAAATTACTTTAATCGTATCTTTAGATGATCGATATTTATCCATCAATGTTCCAAGAGGAAGAATTAGCGCCGCTAATCCTCATCAGCTACTAGTCTTAATGGTATTTGTGTCTATCTTTTTAGTATTGTTAGCAATTATTGTTTTTCGAAATCAATTAAAACCACTAATTAAATTAGCAGAAGTATCCGAAGCATTTGGAAAAGGACAATCATTGCAATTTAAACCATCTGGTTCTGACGAAGTCCGAAGAGCTGGTTTAGCTTTCATCGCTATGCGATCACGAATAGAAAGACAAATAGAACAGAGAACTCAAATGCTTTCTGGAGTAAGCCATGATCTTAGAACCCCACTCACAAGACTTAAATTATCCTTAGCTCTATTAAAAAATACGAATGAGACAAAAGAAATGCTTGCCGATGTAAATAGCATGCAATCAATGCTGGATGAATTTTTAGCATTTACCAAGACAGAATCATCTGAAGAAGTAAGCTTAATTGATCCAGTTAAATTTATTAAACGAATAGTTAAAAGGAACCAGAGAATATTTGAAAAAATTGAACTAATAATCCAAAATAACCAGTTAAAGTTTGAAAAGTTACCTTTAAGAAAAAATATTTTCGAACGAGCAATACAAAATATTATTGATAATGCTATAAACTTTGGATCCCGAATAGTAGTAAAAGTCGAACGAAATAAAAAATATTTACTAATTAAATTAGAAGATAATGGACCAGGAATTGAGCCAAGCGACCGTGCTACAGCCCTTAAACCTTTTACTCGATTAGATCAGTCTCGCAACCAAAATAACCACTCAGGAGTTGGTCTTGGCTTGTCAATTGCCCTTGATACCGTAAGAAGTCATGGAGGAAATTTATCGTTAACAAAAAGTAATGAACTAGGCGGATTACAAGTGAGAATAGTGATTCCAATGTAAGTAACGAGTCAAATTTTGAGGTAATTTAAAGCTGCTCGAGCAAGCACCTTAACATATTTACCCATTGCAATTCCTTTTGCTGGATTTGAAGCATTCCCATCTATTGCTCTTCTTTTCACTCCTTGTAAAATTGCCGCCATTCTAAAAAAACTTATAGCCATAGCGAATTCAAGTTCAGGAGGTTTTATTAATCCGACTCGTTTGGAATATAAATCAACATATTCAGAATCCTCTGGAATACCAAGTCTTCTCCTATTAACACCTGAAAGTCCTCGACCGTCTTTACCTATTGGCATTGACCACTGCATTAATTGCATCGCTAAATCAGATCTTGGGTCTCCAAGGGTTGATAACTCCCAATCTAAAACTGCTTGCAACGAAAAGTCTTTTTTTGAAAAAATTAGATTATCAATTCTCCAATCACCATGTACAAGCCTATTTGGTAAAATTTGAGCAGGAATGTTATTTGATAACCACTCTTTTAGAATTTCCATTTCGATAATTTTTTCAGTAAAACTGTTGCTAAATTGCCTTGACCAAACTGATAATTGTCGTTGAAAGTAATTGCCTGGGGCCCCATAATTAACAAGACCAACGCCTTCGGGGTCAATTTTATGTAATGAAGCAAGTCCAAAGTTCATTTCGTCATATACACGAGCTCTTTGCTCCCTTGTTAATTTTGGAAGCTCTGGTTGATTAAACGTGAATCCATCGATATAATCCATAACAAAGTAGACATTACCTATTTCAGTCACATCCTCTGAAAGATAAAAAACCTTAGGAACAGGAACCTGTGTATCATATAATGATTTCATGACAACATATTCTCGTTCGACCATGTGAGCTGACTTTAGTAAGTTTCCGTCAGGTTTTCTTCTTAACACCAGACTTTTATTCTTACCTTTTAAAATAAAGGTTGGATTAGATTGACCTTCTGTCGTTTTTTTTCCACTCCACGGTCCCAAAAATTGTGGTAATCGAGCAGCTAATACCTCGTTGACCTTGACCATGGGAAGTAAAGGAATCATAGACATTTATTTTATTTGTTCGTTTGAGTATTTTTTCAGTTCACTTCTAGCCACTTGTCGTCTGTGAACAGCATCCGGTCCATCAGCAAGACGAAGCGTTCGTAAATGTGTCCACGCAGCAGCTAACGGTGTATCCTGACTTATTCCCTGACCGCCATACATTTGAATTGCCTCATCAACCACCTTCAGTGCCACTCTTGGAGCAACTACTTTTATTTTACTTATCCAAGTTGAAGCTGTTCGTTCATCTTCATTATCCATCATCCAAGCGGCTTTTAAACAGAGTAATCGAGCCATTTCAATATTGATCCGAGACTCCGCTATTATGTCAAAATTTGCACCCAAATTTACAAGTGTTTTTCCAAATGCAGTTCGGGAAAGCCCACGGCGACACATAAGTTCTAAAGCAACTTCAGCTTGTCCTATAGCTCTCATACAATGATGGATGCGACCAGGGCCAAGCCTCCCTTGCGCAATTTCGAAACCTCTTCCCTCCCCTAACAACAGATCTTCCGTAGGGATACGAACATTATTAAAAGAAAGATGCATATGCCCATGTGGGGCATCATCATGACCATATACTTCCATCGGTCGAAGAATCGTAAGACCGGCAGCATTAGAGGGAACTAAAACCATGGAATGTCTAGAGTGTTTTTTAGAATTATCATCACCAGTCTTTACCATTACAATATAAACCATACATCGAGGGTCCCCAGCTCCGGAAGCCCACCATTTTTCTCCATTAAGGATATAACTTCCATTTTGCTTTAAGGCAGTCAACGACATGTTCGTTGCATCCGACGATGCAACCTGAGGTTCCGTCATACAATAAGCAGATCGAATTTCACCGCTCAATAAAGGTTCTAACCACTTTTTCTTATGTTCAGCACTGCCATAACGTTCAAGCACTTGCATATTGCCTGTATCAGGCGCAGAACAATTAAATACTTCAGCACCGAGCCTACATTTTCCCATTTCTTCGGCTAAGTATGCATACTCTACAGTTGACAACCCAAACCCTTTTTTAGAATTTGTAAGCCAAAAGTTCCACAAACCTTTTGCTCTTGCCTCAGATTTTAGAGTTTCTAAAATTTCAGTCATTCGCTTTGAATAAGAAAATCGATCTGAAGACGCTGCAACTTCCGCAAAAAATTCTGCTTCAAATGGAATGATACGATTATTTACTAAATCTCTGACATCATTTACCAAACATGATATCTTTTCAGTCATCCCCAAATTCATTTTGTTGTCCCTTCACCAAATTAAATTAAATACCTAGCTATATTAGACAAACCTTTTTAAGTGAATTTATTTTTTTACGTTACCAATTCAAAACAATAAAAAACCATTTTGGTTAATCCAGACCGCAAATATCTGATATTCGATCTCTTATTATTTAAAATTGAAAATTTCAATTTTTTTTATTAACGTTAGAGAATACTATCGACTCTTGCTTAATATATTAAATATTTTATGATTTGACTTAATTGTCAAAGAGAAAATTGATTGGATGGTAGCTTGGCAATATGGATCTGGATAACAATACTTGCAGCTATTTCTCAAAGTTTTAGAACTGCACAGCAAAAAAACTTAAAAGTTCGCCTAGGCGATTTTGGTGCAAGCTACGTTCGTTTTTCATACGCGCTTCCGTTTGCTTGGGTTTCGTTAGTTAGTTACATTTTTTTTACTGGAACTAGCTTTCCTACCCTCACTTATACTTTTGGTTTTTGGGTCACACTCGCTGGGGTGCTTCAAATTATTTTTACAGTCCTTTTAATAAAACTTTTTTCGCATAGGTCATTTGCAGCCGGTACAGCTTTTTCTAAAACGGAAGTAATCCAAGTCGCCTTGTTTGAAGCTTTGATTATTGGATCCATTGTAAGTTTGCAAACAGGTTTAGCTATAATTTTAGGTTTTGTAGCAATTATTTTGCTATCGATTGGTAAAGGCCTGATCAGTTTTTCAAACCTAATAAGTTCACTACTTTCTAAGCAAGCCGGGATTGGATTAGCAAGTGGAGCATTTCTAGCGCTTTGCAGTGTCTGTTTTAGAGCGGCTACAGACTCACTTTCAGGAAACGATTTAATTGTGAAGGCAGGAACGACTTTAAGTATTTCTTTAGTCATACAAACATTTTTGATGGGGATATGGATGAAAATAAATGTGAAATCAGAGTTAATTCTTTCCTTTAAAGAATGGCGAGGTTCTACAATTGTTGGTTTCTTTGGCGCTTTAACCAGTTTTTGTTGGTTTTATGCATTTTCTGCAAATGCTGTTGCACCCGTTAAAGCTATTGGTCAAATTGAATTAGTCTTAGCGCTTCTTATTTCTATGATCTTCTTTCGAGAGCGCCCATCCTTAAAAGAAGCGACAGCAATACTTTTACTCCTTTTATCAATTATCTTAGTTTTATTTGATTAAACCCCTGTACATCTTCATATATGAAGATTATATAACTTTTACAGGAAATAATATGCAAATCGCCTCAGCGGTGATTGCGTGTTAGAACCAACAAATTCATTTGTTTCTGGGAGGAAATCATGATTAATAAATTAATTTTAGGAATAGGAACATCGTTAGTTCTTTCCTTAATGGGATTAACGACTACCGCATCTGCAAAAGTAGAAGGTGATACAATAACGCTTGGATCGTCCATCTCCTTAACTGGTAAGTACGCTACAAACGGACTACATACTCAAAGAGGGTATGATTATGCTGTAGACGTGATTAATAACTCAGGTGGAGTAAAGGTAGGTGGCAAGACCTATAAACTCGCTGTTAAATACTATGACGATGAGTCGACACCAGCGCGAGGAGCTCAACTTGCCGAACGACTTATCCAACAGGATGGAATCGAATTTATGCTTGGACCATACAGTTCGGGAATGACAAAAGCTATTGCGCCAGTCTCAGAAAAATTTGGGGTGCCAATGGTAGAGGCAGAGGGAGCATCTAGGTCTCTTTTTACTCAGGGCTATAAATATCTTTTCGCGGTGCTTTCAACTTCTGAGCAGTATTTATCAACTGCCATAGAGCTAGCGGCACAATCATCCTCAGACCCTTCATCAGTAAGAGTTGCGATGGCCTTCGAAAGCGACCCTTTCTCGATGGATGTTAGAGCAGGAGTAGTTGACGCAATAAATAAATATGGCATGAAAACAGTTATTGATGACCAATTACCAGCTGATCTTTCGGACATGTCAACTACTTTAACTAAAGTAAAGGCCTTGAAGCCAGATATACTCATCGTATCAGGTCATTCTAAAGGTGCTGCAACAGCTGCTCGACAAATAAATGAGATGAAAATCAACTTACCAATGATTGCAATGACACATTGCGAGGCAGCAAAAGTGCAAGAAAAATTTCCTAAGGCGGCCAATGGTTTTCTTTGCCCAACACAGTGGGTTGAGACTCTATCAAAATCAGATGCCATGTTTGGAACTGCCGCAGAATGGAACGCAGGGTTTAAAAAAGCTCACCCAAGTTATTCGTCTGTGCCTTACCAATCTGCCCAGGCTTCAGCAGCGGTTTATGTCTTCAAGGAAGCGTTTGAAGCAGCAAACAACTTTGATCAAGATGATGTAAGAGACGCGATTTCTGGAGTTGAAATGGAGACATTTTATGGAGATATAAAGTTTTCTGATGCGGGTAATAATATTGCAAAGCCAATGTTTATGCGGCAGATTGACTCTAGTGGAAGCTATAACTTAGTTGAATCGTCAAAAGATATGACCTTTCCAAGAAACGTTTCATACTAAAACATTTTAAACGCCTATCAGAGGAAAGCAACTTATTGCTTTCCTCCTTTTTTTTAATTTAATTTACTACTGGAATTAAATATGCTTGATAATATTCAGCTACTCTTCGTATGGGCACCTATAATAAACGTACAAATCATTTTAGAAGGTATTTTTCTTGGAGCAGTCTTTGCTTTAAGCGCTTATGGTCTCGCGCTTGTTTGGGGTGTCATGAATATAAAAAATCTCGCCCAGGGTGATTTTGTGATCATGGGCGGATATCTATCCTTAGCATTTAGTCAGTACAATCTTAGTATTTTTTTAATATTACCGCTCGTTATGATCATAATGTTTTTTTACGGTTTAATCGTTTATCGCCTTATGATACGGCGCGTAATCGATCAAGATATGTTTACGTCTCTTCTTGCAACGTTTGGACTCTCTCTCTTAATGCAACAGGTTATGAACTTAATTTGGGGTCCAGAAGTACAAATCATTGATTTAGATTTTCCTGTCTATGACGCGTTTGATGGATTTGTAACTATACCTTCAATTAAAATCATCTCATTAATACTTGCCGGAATGCTCTCCTTAGGAATTGTTCTTTTTATGAAAAAATCAAGAACGGGACAAGCGATTCGAGCTACAGCACAGGATCCACGAGCAGCCAGAGTTCTTGGAATTGATACTGATAAAATTTATGAATTCACATTCTCACTAAATTCAGCCATCTGTGGGGCGGCCGGGGTGTTTGTATCAGTGATTTGGGTGCTTCAACCCTTTTATGGTATAACATATTCAGTGCGATCATTCGCTATAGTAACAGCAGCAGGACTCGGGAACTTGCCTGCAGTAATAACTGCAGGTTTTGGGATTGGACTTTTCGAAAAATATGTTGGAGCAATAATAGGAACTGCCTACGAAGTAGCAGCACCGGTCTCGATGTTATTGATCGTTCTCGTTTTCAGACAAATTAGTATGAAAAAGAATAGGCAGGCCGTAAAATGACTACTAAAAAAACTATTCTCACATATACGGGTCTTGGCTTATTCGGCATATTAGGACCGTTTTTATTCCCAGCTTACACATTATCAATTGCGTACTTATGGATGATGGTCCTGATGGCCTCAACTTGGGATATCTTAGGAGGTCAAATGGGTTATAATTCGCTTGGAAACATAACTTTTTTTGGAATTGGTATGTACGTCTCAGCGGTTGTTCAAATTTCAGTTTTTTATCCGGGAGGTGTAGCAGAATATACCTCTGCAATGGGATCGATAAAACCTGAATTTTCTAATAATCAGTATTTTACTGGCCTATATCTTGGTATTTTAGCTGCAGGTATAATCGCTATGCTGTTCTCTCTTGTGTTTGGATCTTTCATGTTTGGACTAAGAGGGCCCTATTTCGCGATAGGCTCACTGGGTCTTGCGATTGCAGCGGCGGAGATAACTACTACCATTGATTATGTCGGCGGCGCCTCAGGTATATCCATGCCATTATTTCCAGGCGACATAGAATTCCGTTCTGTATTTTTTTATGTTTTGTGCTTTTTGATAACCTTAACGGCACATTTTTTATTACGCTGGCTTTTTTCCACGCAGTTTGGCCTTGCTATAAATGCTATTAGAGACGACGAAGACAAAGCTGAGGCTATGGGGATCCCCACCAGAATATATAAACAAATAGGATGGGGCATAACCGCATTCTTTATGGGAGCAATGGGCGCAGTAGCCGGTAACATGGCTGGATTTATTGACAAAGAGGTAGCATATCCTATTCCAACTTTTGGAATATTTATGGTGGCTATGGTTCTATTGGGTGGGAAAGGTACACTTTGGGGCCCAGTTCTTGGTGCAATAATCTTTCATGTTATAAAAGAAACTACTTGGACTTACCTACTTGGTTGGCAATGGGTTGCACTGGGGTTAATACTCATCGTAAATATTGTTTATTTTCAACAGGGTCTAATGGGTTGGCTGCAAAGCCGCTACCCTGAAATGTTTGGAATTGTAGTAGATAAAACAAATTTGCAAACCAAAGAACAAAGCAAGGCCTAATTATGAATGATATCATTGAAGTTAAAGAAGTTTCAAAGTCATATGGCGGGGTAAAGGCCAACATTGATATATCGATGGTGGTTAAAAAAGGTTCTATTACTGGAATTATTGGGCCAAACGGTTGTGGTAAAACAACTCTCTTCAACTCAATTGTGGGATATCATCCTATCGATAGCGGTTCCATAAAATTTGCTGGTAGAGAAATCTCAAAACTATTAGTTGGCGATATTGCAAGGTTAGGTTTATTGAGAACTTTTCAACAAACTCGTATTTACTCTAAAATGAATTGTGTTGATAACATGCAAATTTCAGTGTCCAGAAGAAAAGATGCCAAATACGGTCTATTTGCCAGTAGAAAAGGTGAGATTAAACAAAAAGCAGAACATTTGTTGGATTTTGTTGGCCTTTATTCTAAGAGAAATCTTATTTCAGGAGATCTTTCTTTTGGCCAACAAAAGCTTTTAGAATTTGCAATGGCGTTGATGAATGAACCCAAAGTCCTTCTTTTAGATGAACCTACAGCAGGTATTAATCCAACATTAATAAATGGGTTAATTGACAGGCTCCAAAAAGCTAATCAAGAATTAGGCATAACATTGTGCGTTATCGAACATAATATGCGAGTTATTATGAATTTAGCATCAGACATTTATTGTTTATCTAACGGAAAAATGTTAGCGAGTGGCAAGCCAAAAGACCTTCAGAATGATCCAAAAGTGATCGATGCATACTTGGGAGGTCATTAATGGCTAAAACATCAGATGTAACAAAATTAAATCAAAAGAAAAATTTAACAAAAGAAGTTACTGGATACGGTGCCGGTTCTGTAGATTTAGTAATGTCTGTCGATCAAGTTGCAAAGGAGGCCGCATCAATATCTAAAAATGCCCCTTCAGTCAAAGCTTTGGAATTGTTAACTGACAACCAAACCTTTTTGTCAATTAAAGATTTAAGGGCTGGTTATGGTAAGATGGAAATCTTACATAATTTCAATCTCCGAATAAGGAAAGGACAGTCTTTATGTCTTATTGGACCCAATGGAGCTGGAAAATCGACTATATTGCACTCTATTTTTGGTTTCACTAATATCTTCTCCGGTAAAATAGAAATTAATGGCGAAGATGTTACTAATCTCACACCATCACAAAAATTAGCAAAGGCTGGAATAGCCTATATTTTGCAAGATAAATCAGTATTTCCTCAAATGACTGTTGAAGAAAATCTGTTAATGGGTGGATTCTTGAAAGGTAAGCCTAAAGAAGCTCAAGAATCGGCCGAAATGGTCTTTGATAAGTATTCTCGGCTAGCAGAGCGACGGAACAAACCAGCCGGTGTGCTTTCAGGAGGCGAAAGAAGACTTTTAGAAATCTCTAGAGCTTTGGTAATGCAACCAGATGTCCTTCTGGTTGATGAACCCTCTATCGGCCTTGAACCACGGTTTATTGACATGGTTTTCGGTATTCTGAAAGACCTTCAGCAAAAAGATGGAAAAACAATAATTATGGTTGAACAAAACGCTAAGAAAGGTTTAGCCTTTGCCGATCTTGGGTATGTACTCGTCTCTGGTGAAACTGCGATTGCGGATGAAGGAAATAAACTTCTTGATAATCCTGATGTTGGCAGGCTTTTTCTAGGTGGTTAAAGAAAAGCAGTTTGAATGTTTTTTGACGTTAAACAAAAATCAATATTATTACCAACTGTTTGCATTTCGTCTATTCTATCTCTCGTAAGCTTTGCACTTTGGCCCGTTTTTCTGATTGAGTTACGTCATTCATGGGCACTATCAAATATTGAAATTGGATTAATAAGCGGGGCGTATTTTTTTGGTTACGTCATTGCTACCCCACTTTTTGTAGGTTTTACGGATAAATTTGATGCTAAATGGATCTTCATCTGCGGCTGCATAGTAGCTACAATAGGAAATCTAGGTTTTCTTTTTATTGTTGAGGGGTTCTGGGGTGCAATGATATTTTGGCCATTTGTGGGAGCAGGTTTGGCTGGAACATATATGCCAGGTCTACAAATTCTTAATGCTCGCCTAAAAGATACGGAGCGAATTAGCGCCGTTCCATGGTACACATCATGTTTTGGAATCGGAACTGGACTGTCCTATTTCATAATGGGAAACATAATCGAAAAATTTAATTATCATTTTGCCGCTGCACTAAGCCTTCTTGGACTTAGTTTGAGTATGGTAATAATAATAAGCTTAGTACAACCTATTCCAATATTAATAAATTCTACAATTGATAGGCATCCATTAGATTTTCGTCCTGTCTTTAAAAGATCTAGATCTATGAGTTATATACTTGCTTACGGTGCCCATACTTTTGAACTTTTTGCTTACCGTTCATGGAGTGTCGCATTATTCTTTTTCCTTGGCACAAAAAGCTCACCAACCTTATCAATGACAACCATAACATCGATTGTTAGTTTAATTACTTTAACAGGAATGATTGCTTCTATACTGGGTGCCAAAGTGGCACAAAAATACAACAGAAACGACGTAATTATTTTAATTGGATTGAGTAGTTTTCTTGTGGCAATTTTTGCCGCAATTTCAGTTAACACCATCCTTGTATTAGCTATCATTATCCTTTGGATCTATAATTTTTTTATTATGCTTGATTCTGGGGCCCTTACAGCTGGAGCCATTGAATCTAGTGACCCAGATATAAGAGGGGCAGTCCTGGCAGTTCATTCAGTGGTAGGATTTACTGGAGGTGCGCTCGGAGGACCTTTAATTGGCTTAATTTTAGATCACTTTGGAGGTGAAACTTCAGAAGTTGCATGGAGATGTGCTCTAATTTTTATGGGATTAGGATCACTCATAGTCTTTTTAATTCAACTCAGATTTCGTTCATCAAAAAATCTTAAAGATTAAAAATAATTTTATAAATAAAAAAAATGTTTTAAATGGTACGGGTGAAGGGACTTGAACCCCCACGCCTCACGGCGCCAGAACCTAAATCTGGTGCGTCTACCAATTCCGCCACACCCGCACTTTACGTTACACAAAAGCTAACTCAGATTACTTAACATCGATTTTCAAAGGTTTCTAGAGCTTATTTCTTTAAAGTTTTATCGCAATTTCTATCAAAGTGTTTGTTAACGTTAAACCAAGAAAAAAACTTTTAACATTTCACAAAAATGAGCACTTTTTAATCTTTTCTGCCTAATAAATAGGCATTAAAGGGATTTTGTTAAGATTAATTTCCACAACAAACTAGTATCTATTGATAGATCGACCAATCTCTGTCACCAGCTACAACTTAGCCGGTGAGTAATATTTTGTAATAAACTACAAACAAGTTCCAAAGTTTAATGCAATTTGTAGATTGGAAATGTGAACAATGAAGAAGATTGAAGCAGTCATAAAGCCTTTTAAATTAGATGAGGTTAAAGAAGCTCTACAAGAAATTGGAGTTCAAGGCCTTAGTGTACTCGAAGCAAAAGGCTTTGGACGTCAAAAAGGTCATACTGAATTATATCGAGGAGCAGAATATGTAGTCGACTTCTTACCCAAGGTAAAAGTTGAAGTTGTCATAGCAGATGACATGCTCGATGAAGTTATAAATGCCATTATTGATTCTGCTAAAACTGGTAAAATTGGTGATGGAAAAATCTTCGTATCGGATATACAGCAAGCTATAAGGATCAGAACCTCAGAGGATGGAGTTGATGCTCTATAGCGAGACCCTTGCTGACGAAAAACTTTTCACGAAACATGAAGAAAGAGGAAAAAATGAGTGAGATTAATAAGGTATTAAAGTCAATTAAAGATAACGAAATAGAGTATGTGGATATACGATTCACCGACCCTAGAGGGAAGCTTCAACACGTTACTGTCATCGAAGATCAAGTGGATGAAGATTTCCTAAGTGATGGATTTATGTTTGATGGCTCATCAATTGCAGGTTGGAAATCAATATAGCAATCTGATATGAAACTAATACCTGACTGTGAATCCGCTTATGTTGATCCCTTCTACGCGGAGAAAACATTATGCCTACATTGTAATGTTGTGGAACCAGACACGCTAGAACCATATGGAAGAGATCCACGAGGAACTGCCTTGAAAGCCGAAGAGTACTTAAAATCTACAGGGATAGGAGACACTGCTTTCTTTGGACCCGAAGCAGAGTTCTTTTTGTTTGATGATGTCCGGTTTTCGAATTCAATGAATAAAGTTGGCTTTGAAGTAGATGCCACTGATGCGGCGTGGAATACAAATTCTGATTATGAAATGGGAAACATGGGTCATCGCCCAGGAGTGAAAGGTGGATACTTTCCTGTTAACCCAACTGATGCTGCGCAAGATATTCGCTCCGAAATGCTTTCAACAATGCGACGAATGGGGATGAAGGTTGACAAACATCACCACGAAGTAGCCTCCTGTCAACATGAACTTGGGTTGATATTTGACTCCCTGACAAAACAAGCTGATGAATTGCAGAAGTATAAATATATTATTCATAATGTAGCTAACGCTTATGGCAAGAGTGCGACATTTATGCCAAAGCCTGTCGCTGGAGACAATGGGACTGGCATGCATGTAAATATGTCAATTTGGAAGGACGGGAAGCCGTTATTTGCGGGAGATAAATACGCTGATTTGTCTGATGATGCATTGTTTTTTATTGGAGGAATACTAAAGCACGCCCCCGCTTTAAATGCGATAACTAACCCGTCTACTAATTCATATAAAAGGTTAATCCCTGGTTTTGAAGCCCCCGTTTTACGCGCATATTCGGCAAGAAATCGGTCAGGTTGTGTTCGAATACCATGGGCGGAATCTCCAAAAGCTAAGAGAGTAGAAGCAAGATTTCCAGATCCATCTGCCAACCCGTATCTAGCTTTCTCAGCTCTATTGATGGCGGGATTAGATGGGATAAAAAACAAAACGGATCCAGGAGAAGCCTCCGATAAGGATCTTTATGATTTACCCCCAGAGCAATTAGAAGGGATACCAACTGTCTGTGGCAGTCTCCGGGAAGCTCTCGTAGCGTTAGAACACGACCATAATTTTTTGTTAGCTGGCGATGTTTTCACAAGAGATCAACTTAAAGGGTACATGGATTTAAAGTGGGAAGAGGTACATAACTACGAGCACACGCCTCATCCCATTGAGTATAGTATGTATTACTCTTGCTAATAAATTCTATAGAAAATAGAAGCTAAATCAGAAGATATTTCTATACCAACACTGTCTCTAATGTTCGCTTTTGATAATTTGTTAGCTTTGAATACGGTACAACAAAGGTATGAATACTGAATAGCACTGTGTCACTAAGGGGAAGTTTTTTTAAAGTTTGTCGCTCTACTCTCATAAATTGCGACAATTTTTTGTGTGAATTTCCCTTTTCATCTTGTTCAAGGCGAGGTTGAAAAAGTTCGTAATCGTCATAAAGTAAGAAGTTAGCCCGCCATATTGGTAGTTCAGATTTAAGATTTCTGAACATTTTTTCAATCCGGAGCGCAATATCCGGTTTATATTCTTTGACGGGTCCATGTATTGATGTTAATGATTTATTTTTTTTCTCACTGAGCGTCCATGAAGCAGGAAAACATAGGACAGCAGCACGCAAAACATGCTCAAGACCTTCTTTTCGAAGTAATAAAAGGTCTTCTTGTACCAAGCTGGAAGCAACTCTTAGTGGATCTTTCTTCAGTAAATCAACCTCGACACCATCAGGCCTAATCACTTTATTACCACTAAAGGAATACTGCGCGTTTTTCTTTACTTCTCCAATCACAAACTTTAGTAATTCCATACAAGCGTTATCTGTTTCGAAATTATTGAAATATACCTTATCTTGTTTTGTATCCAATAACTCTTGACGGTAGGCCATTTGAAGATGGAATACATCGTCTGTAACGAAAAAGCTATCAGATTTAATTGGCTGAACACCAGGCAATCTTAACGTCACTGGATTCATCCATGGCGATAATTCTAAACGATCTTGGCATATGTATGGCATTTGCCCCACCTTTGGTTATAGCACCAACTAAAAACAGATAATAAAGTTCTTAGTTTCAATGAAAAAAACCTATCATTTGTTTGCATTCATACTGTATACAGTGCCTAATGAAAAAAAAATACTACAATTAGTGATTTAGCTACTAAAGTGGAAAAATGACAAAAAAAGATTTATTTACTCTTAAACGTGAAAAAGATAGTTACAACGCCGATGCAATAGAAGTTCTTGAAGGATTGGAACCTGTTAGAAAACGCCCTGGGATGTATATCGGAGGGACAGATGAGCGAGCGATGCACCACCTTGTCTCAGAGGTACTTGACAACTCAATGGACGAGGCTGTTGCAGGCCATGCTACCAAGATTGAAGTGAATATGCATGAGGATTTTTCAGTATCAATAAGCGATAATGGTAGAGGAATTCCTGTTTATCCACATCCTAAGTACCCTGACAAATCTGCCCTCGAAGTTATTTTATCCACGTTGCACGCTGGAGGAAAATTTTCAGGTGATGCATATCAAACTTCAGGCGGTTTACATGGAGTTGGAATATCTGTGGTCAATGCATTATCCTCTAACTTAGAGGTCGAGGTAGTAAGAGATCATAAAGTTTTTCGACAATCGTTTTCACGAGGTCTGACCACATCAGCATTAATCGTTGGGAACAACGCTAAGAAAAAAAGCGGAACAAAGATAACATTTAGCGCTGATTATCAGATTTTTGGATCTAACAAGAAATTTAAACCTTCAAAACTCTTTAAAATGGCAAGATCAAAAGCTTACCTTTTCTCCGGTGTAGAAATTAAATGGCGCTGTGCGGAACAATGTCTTGAAAAACAGGAAAACATTCCATTAACCGCACGATTTCATTTTCCAGGCGGACTGGCGGACTATTTGGCAGAAAACCTTAAATCAAACCAAACTTATGCCCCTTCCGCATTCTCAGGTAAGATTCTCTTTGGAGAAAAGTTTAAAGATAATACTATTGGATCAGTTGAATGGGCCATAAATTGGACCCCACAAAAAGATGGTTTTGTTTCTTCGTATTGCAACACAATCCCAACAGTCGAGGGTGGAACACATGAAATTGGTTTTTGGACAGCGATTTTAAAAGGGGTTAAATCGTTTGGGGAATTGATTGGCAATAAAAAAAGCTCTCAAATTATGAGAGAAGACATAATGTCAGGCGGATGCACGCTAGTTTCAGTTTTCATTAGAGAACCTGAGTTCGTTGGGCAGACAAAAGATAGACTAGCTACTTCAGAAGTATCGCGTTTAGTTGAATTATCCATAAAGGACCATTTTGAAAATTGGCTCGCAAATGATACTAAAACCGCAAATTTACTACTAGATATTATTATCCTTAAGTCTGAGGAAAGATTAAAGAGACGATTAGAAAAAGAAACGCAAAGAAAATCCGCAATAAAAAAGCTACGATTACCAGGAAAGTTGACGGACTGTTCTAGCACTAAAAAAGAAGACTCAGAATTATTCCTAGTCGAAGGCGATAGCGCAGGTGGAAGTGCAAAACAAGCTAGAGATCGAAAAACGCAAGCAATTTTACCATTGAGAGGTAAAATTCTTAACGTGCTCGGTGCCTCATCAGGGAAAATGCTACAAAATCAAGAAATATCTGATCTCTGTCAGGCTTTAGGAGTCGGGATGAATGCGAAATTCAATTTGGATGACTTACGTTATGATAAAATAATTATTATGACTGATGCTGACGTAGACGGAGCCCATATTTCTGCATTGCTCATGACTTTTTTCTTTACACAAATGAAACCGCTTGTGGATAAAGGGCACCTTTATTTGGCGGTTCCGCCACTTTATCGTCTCTCCCAAGGTGGTAAATCATTGTACGCTATAGATGAATCAGAGAAAGAATATCTTCTACAAAATGGTTTTAAACCAAAAGCAAAAGTAGACGTTAGTAGGTTCAAAGGACTTGGAGAAATGAACCCACAACAATTGAAGGAAACTACAATGGCTCCGAACGCTCGAAAATTAATTCAAGTTGTTGTACCAAGCGAAGCATCCAAGACAACTACAGACCTAATTGATCGGTTAATGGGAAAAAACCCTGAAATGAGATTTCGGTTTATAACTGAAAATGCCCAATTCGCAGACGAACTTGATATATAATAAATAAATTATGAGCTGGATCTTAATTCCTCAAATCTAAGCCATTTCTCTTCAGCTTCAAGAATCATAGCTTGGCGAATCGCGAGTTCTCTCGAAGCGGACTCAAACTTTTTTTTGTCTTCCACATATAACTTTTCATTCGATAAAAATAACTCTAACTTTTTTATTTCGTTATTTAATTTTTCAATTTTAACTTCGATTAACAAAAGATCTTTGGATAGATTTTGGGTTAAGTTTTTATTTGATTTTGGCTTATTTGTTTGGTCCTTAGTCTCCCTTGATGAAGATTTTTCTTTTTTTTGTTTAGTTTCTTTTTTCTTTTTACTGCGAAAATCAATGAAGCTACCTGCGTGAACAGTAATTGATTTGTTTCGTTCTAGTAACAAAGTGTGAGAAGCTACAGAATCAATAAAATCACGGTCATGACTCACAAAAATAACTGTACCTACGTATGAGGCGATCAATTCTTTAAGCAAATCCAAAGTCTCTAAATCTAAATCATTAGTAGGTTCATCAAGAACTAACATATTGCTCGACTTAGCCATTAATACTGCAAGTAAAAGTCTTGATTTTTCTCCCCCTGACAGGTCCGATATTTTTCCATACACTTGCTCACGCGTGAATAGAAAATCATTTAAATAACCAACGATATTTCGTGATTTATTTTGAACCATTATACAATCATTTTTTCCACTTACTCCCAAGTCACTCATGCCTGATAAAAAATTCCATAAGCTCATCTCACTTGGCAAAGAACCCTTATTTTGATCAAATACGGCAATATCTAGTGCCATTCCCAATTTAACAGTTCCAAAATCAGGATTCTCTTTTTTCAAAAATAAATTTATTAACGTAGTTTTCCCAACACCATTCGGTCCGACAATAGCGATCCTATCACCACGATGTATAGAAAATGAAAATTCTTTTATTACTTTAAGCGCATTAAATTTTTTTGATATATTTTTAACTTCTACAACTAACTTTGAGGATCGGTCGCTTTGAGAAAATTTGAATTTTGGCAAACCAGGAATTGAGCTCTTTTGAGATTTTTGTAATTTGAGTGCTTGTAATTCTTTTAAACGCTTCTGGTTACGTTTTCGTCGCGCTGAAATCCCCTCAATCGCCCAAAGCGCCTCTCTTTTAATTTTATTTTTGAGTTTCTGAACACTATCAACTTCCCTAGCGTAACTCTTATCTCGAAAATCTTCAAAATAGCGGAAAGTTTTATTTATTTTTTGGGCTGATCCCCTATCAAGCCACAAAAGTTTATTGCCAACTTTTTCAAGAAACAAACGATCGTGAGAAATTAGCACAATCGCTTTGCGCGTCTCTAATAAATATTGTTCAAGAAACTCGATTGCTTCAATATCAAGATGATTTGTTGGCTCATCTAACAAAAGAACATCCGACGGTAAAATAAAAGTACGAATTAATGAAGCGCGCCTGAGTTCTCCTCCAGAAGCGTTTTTTGGATCCTTGTCAAAATCAACGCTCAACTGTGAAAATCTATTTTCCTGTTTAAGGTAATCAACTTTTGTTAATCCGTTTAAAACGAAATCACCAAGGGTCTCAAACTTAGAAAAATCATCGCTTTGCCTTAAAAAGGCTATATTCGACCCAGGTTTTAAAAAACGATCACCCGTTTCTTGCACCAAAGATCCAGAAATTATTTTTAGTAAAGAAGATTTTCCCGAACCATTTCTCCCAACAAGACATACTCTATCTCCCTTTAGAATTGATAAATTAATGTTATAAAACAAATTCTTATTATCGAACTTTAAACTTAAATTTGACAGAGTTATGATTGGATAATCCACAATGACACTTATTTATTGGCTACTGCTTTACTGATTATCATTGTAGTGCTCCAACAGCAATACTAAGCTATTAATTATAAATTTAATAGCGATACCAAAAATTGATTAACAACAAAATTAATGCAAATTTGCTAAACAGTTCCAATCCTCCAATCGAGGAAATGATATCGCTTTTGCAAAACTCTAACGTAAACTTAAATGTTCCAATACTAGATTTAAGTCAAGCGGCACCCAATTCCCCTCCTCCAATCACTCTGCAAAAAGCTATTGGAAGGGCTGCAATGAAGCCAGAAAACTACCGATATGGGGCTGTTCTTGGCAAACTCAAGTTGCGGAAGATGATAGCATTTCGTTGGAACTTAATTTATAAATCAGATATCACATTTTCTGAAGTTGGGGTAACTTCAGGGTGCAATCAAGCATTCTGCGCAGCAATCACATCCGCAACTTCTCCAGGAGATAGTGTAATACTTCCTTCTCCTTGGTATTTTAACCACAAAATGTGGCTCGATATACAGGGGATCAACATCCTAACTCTACCTTGCACTAAAAATTTTATTCCTGATTTCAATGCTTTAGAAAAGCTATATAACAAAACGGTAAAGGCTATTATTCTAGTCACTCCAAATAACTCGACTGGTCAGGAGTATCCAAGAAAACTTATTTTGAAATTTGCACATTTTGCTCGACATAAAAATATCGCTTTAATTATTGATGGAACTTACAGAGATTTCATTTCAAAAAGTTCTAATTTGCACAATCTATTCCAAACCGAAGACTGGAGACATTGGTTAATCCACTTATATTCCTTCTCCAAAGCCTACCACATACCTGGACAGCGCATAGGGACCATTGTAACAGGTCAAAAACGTTTAGAGAATATTAAAAAATTCTTGGATACCCTTAATATTTGTCCAAATTTAATAGGCCAAGACGCTTCTATTTATGGATTAAAGTATTTAACAAAATTCATCGAAGAACAAAGACTTGAGATTATTAATAAAAAACAATTACTTCAAGAAGTAATGAGTGAACTGCCAAATTGGCAAATTTTAAGTATCGGAGCTTATTTTGCTTATATTAGATATCCATTTCCCCTTTTATCAATTAAATTTTGCGAACTTCTGTTAAAAGAACAATCTGTTTTAGTAATGCCGGGCTCTTTCTTCGAAGACGAAGACAAAGACAGTGCAACAAAAAATAATGACCAAAAAATAAGAATAGCTTTTGCAAACGTTGATAAGCGTTCTCTTTTTGATTTAGTTAAACGTTTAAAATCATTTGAGCGCTTATTTTCTGACAAGTATTGCTTCCCACAAAAGACTTCTTTAGAAGATTCAGATACAAAATAATCTAGGAGAGAAAACTTGGTATCAATGCGTTCAAAAACATCAAAAACTTTTGCCTGGATAATTGTATTCATTTTAGTAATTGGTCTGGCAGGCTTTGGAATTCAGGATGTCCTAAGATCTTCTGGTAAAAACGAAGTTGCCTCTTTTGGGAATCAAAAAATTTCATCGGATGACTATGTTCGTATGATACAACAGGAAATCAGAAACTTATCTCAACAATTTGGAACTAACCTTACTTTTGAACAAGCACAAAGCCTTGGAGTGGCACAGACAGCGCTTCAGAAACTAATCTCCAGTGCCGTCTTAGATCAAACTTTAGAAGATCTTGGAATTTCTCAAAGTGATTCCACTTTAGAAAATTCGATAAAAAACAATGCTGCTTTTTTAGATATTGCCGGACGTTTTAGCGCAGAAAAATATCGAGACGTCCTCCTAAATGTAAATCTTCAGCCAAACGAATATGAAAAGATATTAAGAAAGGAACTTTCCAGAGAGTTGTT
>JAQWUC010000055.1 GCA_029242355.1 Paracoccaceae bacterium
TTCCAATGTCGGAAGTAACCAAAGTAGTAGGTAAAAGTGCCCATCCATTTTACTCTTGGTTAGCGAAAGAATATAATTTCACGCCTAGGTGGAATTTTAACAAAGTTTTAATTGATAAACATGGTGAAATAGTTAATACATACGGAGCTATGGTAAAACCAACGTCTGAAAAAATTATTAAAACAATAGCTAGCATGTTAAAGGATTAACGCTAACGCCTTTTTCAAATTGAACTGGTTAAATTACAAAGTATGAACACAAAAGGAAAATCAAAATGAAAACACTTTTATTATTAGGTCTAGCAATAACACTAACAGGTTGCGCTAGTTTCGACGTGCCTCTTATCCCTTGGTTCTAAAAAAGCCAAAACCAATACATTCGGCAATCACTCTATTTGCCGAATGATCTTATTAATTAAATTTCAAAAAATTATGAACTGATCATGCTTCTTTCTCGAGAAAAAATTCTAAGTATCCTATCTAACGTTAAAGATCCCGTATCAGGCAAAGACCTCGTTACCGCGAACCTGATAAAAAGCCTTAACATAAAATCAAACAAAATTACTTTCTTAATTGAAATAGATCCAAACAAAGAAGAGCACTATCGAGAGGTTCAATCTCTAGCACAAACGGCAATAAAGCGGTTAAGCGACAATTTGGTAGTTAAGGTTTTTCTAACAGCCCACAGTAACAAAGAAGAGTCTAAACAAAAAGAAAAAGTACCTAACCTCAAAATTGGACGACATCCAGAGACTCAAACAAAAAAAATAAAGCCATTGGGCGTCAAACGAATAATCGCAATTGGCTCGGGTAAAGGTGGTGTTGGAAAATCTACATTAACAGCAAACATTGCAGTAGCTTTATCGAAACGCGGTCTTAAGGTTGGATTGTTAGATGCAGACATTTACGGACCGTCACAACCCCAAATAATGGGAGTTTACGGAAAACCAAAAATTGGAGGTCCTAATGGTAAAAGTATACTCCCGCTTCATGGCTACGGCATCACACTTATGTCGATGGGTTTTTTAGTTGGCGTGGATGAAGCAGTAGTTTGGCGAGGGCCAATGCTAATGGGAGCTCTTCAACAGTTCATGGGTCAAGTAGAATGGGGTGAGCTTGATATATTGCTAATTGATCTTCCACCTGGGACAGGAGATGTACAACTCACCCTTGCACAAAAATGTGAACTCGACGGGGCAATAATCGTCTCCACCCCGCAAGATGTTGCACTATTAGACGCTAAAAAAGCAATGCAAATGTTTTACAAGCTCAATGTTCCAATTCTTGGAATGGTAGAAAATATGTCTACGCACATATGTAGAAATTGTGGCCATGAAGAACACTTATTTGGTAACGGCGGAGTTCAAACAGAGGCAAATAAAGCACGCCTTGATTTTCTTGGTGAAATACCTCTCGATATTAAAGTGAGGGAAGCCTCAGATTTGGGGAAACCTCTAGTTTTCGTAGATTTTAACTGCCCCCAATCTAGTGCGTTTGTTCAGATAGCTGATAAATTATCAAAAAAACTTAACCTAGCTAATATTTCAGTTGGAACCTCGACAACTACTCGATCAATCTAAATCTTTTTTGATTTGTTGTTTTATTAAATTGGCAAGTAAACTGCTCTTTTCTTTTTTTTCAATTGAGCGAGTAGCTACCGCAAGTTTAAATTTTAATGCATCGTCAGGAGTTAAACTTTTAGGTAACTTTGCGCTTGTATCAACGCTAGGCCTGAAAATTTTCCTTTTCATTCATACCAAACCTTAAATCTAAAATTTTTTACCATCATTCTAAATATTATTTTTAACAAAACGAGTCAAATAATTACTAAGTCTCTCGTGACACATCATTTTTTCGAAACCAGGTTTAACACTTAACCTACCATTTTAGATCAATGACACAACAAGTAAGTCTAGCCAACGATTAAAATTTAGAGTATCCCAAATTAAACTTTTTTTGAAAATTTAATAATCTAGGAGACTTAAATGAAAGAGATTGGACATTTTATCAACGGAAAAGAAGTGAAAGGAACATCAGGTCGAACCGCTGAAATATTCAACCCAGCGACTGGAGAAGTTCAAGCGACCGTTGCGCTAGCATCAAAAAGTGAATTAGATCGAGCAGTGACATTAGCAGAAGAAGCTCAATTTAAATGGGCGAGTACTAATCCTCAACGACGAGCTCGTGTTTTAATGAAATTTATAGAATTACTACACGCCAACATGGATAAATTAGCAGAAACACTATCATCTGAACATGGGAAAACAATTCCTGACGCGAAAGGTGATGTAATCCGTGGTCTTGAAGTTGCGGAATTCTGCTTAGGGGCGCCGCACCTATTAAAAGGTGATTTTACAGATAGTGCCGGTCCAGGTATAGATATGTATTCCATGAGGCAACCCATTGGTGTTGCCGCAGGTATTACTCCATTTAATTTTCCTGCTATGATTCCAATGTGGAAATTCTGTCCAGCAATTGCAGCTGGAAATGCTTTTATTCTTAAACCATCAGAACGGGATCCGTCTGTCCCAATGATGCTGGCAAAATTGATGATAGAAGCTGGATTGCCCGAAGGAATTCTGCAAGTAGTCAACGGAGACAAAGAATCTGTTGATGCTATTCTGGATAATCCAACAATCGGTGCTTTGGGATTTGTTGGTTCAACCCCAATTGCTGAATACATTTATAGTCGTGGATGTTCAAACGGTAAGCGCGTTCAATGTTTTGGTGGCGCAAAAAACCATATGATCATCATGCCGGACGCTGATCTTGAGCAGGCTGCAGATGCTCTTGTCGGCGCGGGATACGGAGCTGCAGGAGAAAGATGTATGGCGATTTCAGTTGCGGTGCCAGTGGGACAAGAAACAGCAGATCGACTTATTGAGAAATTAATTCCAAGAGTAGAAGCCCTCAAGATTGGACCTTTTACCGGTGGTGATGATGTAGATTTAGGACCAGTCGTAACTAAAGCTGCTCAACAAAGAATCTTAGGTCTTGTTGACCAAGGAGTTAATGACGGTGCTAAATTGAAAGTTGATGGCCGTGGTTTTCAAATGCAAGGCTATGAAAATGGTTTTTTTGTTGGTGCATGTCTTTTTGATAACGTTACGCCTGATATGGAGATCTATAAGCAAGAAATATTTGGACCAGTTTTATCAACTGTCCGAACTAATTCTTACGAAGAAGCTCTTAATTTAGCCATGAGTAATGAATACGGCAATGGTACCTCAATATTCACCAGAGACGGTGATGCAGCCAGAGATTTTGCAAATAGAATTAATATTGGCATGGTTGGAATAAATGTTCCAATACCAGTACCACTTGCTTACCATACTTTCGGTGGTTGGAAAAAATCTGCTTTTGGTGATCTTAATCAGCATGGTCCAGACTCATTTCGTTTTTACACGCGCACCAAAACTATTACATCACGCTGGCCCACTGGAATTAAGGATGGTGCTAACTTTTCAATCCCGACAATGGAATAAAACTAATTTTTAAGCAGTTATCTTATGCTT
This sequence comes from Paracoccaceae bacterium, assembly GCA_029242355.1. Taxonomy (GTDB): domain Bacteria; phylum Pseudomonadota; class Alphaproteobacteria; order Rhodobacterales; family Rhodobacteraceae; genus JAYZEV01. The sequence goes on from JAQWUC010000055.1 coordinate 3,515, forward strand.
GCGAGAAACTATAAAAGCATAATCTTTAGAAAAGGATTAACAATAGAAACTAAGGGTTAAACATGGATTTTTCTTTATCAAGTGAACAAAACTTGATCTATGCCACGGCAAAGGATTTTGGTAAACAGGCTATTGCCCCATATGTTGCGAAATGGGAAAATGATGAAGAAATACCAAGGGAAGTCCTTAAATCTGCTGGAGAATTGGGTTTCGCAGCAATGTATGTGGCTGAGGAAGATGGGGGTTCAGGTCTAACTCGACTTGATGCCACCCTCGTATTTGAAGCACTTGCATTGGCCTGTCCTTCAGTATCATCCTTTATATCAATCCATAATATGTGCGCCTGGATGATATCAAAAAACGGTACAGATAAACTTAAAGAAAAGTATTTAAAACCTCTCTTAAATTTAAGTAAAATTTGTTCTTATTGTTTAACAGAGCCAGGTTCTGGATCTGATGCTGCGGCTTTGACCAGTAGTGCGAAAAGGACCAACGAGGGTTATAAACTAAACGGGACCAAGGCCTTTACGTCTGGTGGAGGATTCTCTGATTTGTACATCATTATGGCTAGATCAGGAGAATACGGTCCGAAGGGAATATCTGCTTTTATCGTGGAATATAGAAACCCCGGAATTAGCTTTGGCAAAAAAGAAAAAAAAATGGGTTGGAAAGCCCAACCAACGGCGCAAGTTGATTTAACTGACTGTTTTATCGATAGTGAAGAGCTTTTAGGTGAAGAAGGTAAAGGGTTTTATTACGCCATGCAGGGCTTGGACGGTGGTCGCCTCAACATTGCGGCCGCAGCCTTAGGTGGCGCTCAACGCGCTTTAGAGATCGCACTCGATTACACCAAAACGCGGTCCGCATTTGGAAAAACGCTTAACAGCTTTCAAAGTTTACAATTCAGACTAGCTGACATGGAGACAAATCTACAATCAGCACGGATATTCTTACGTCAGGCCGCTTGGAAGGTTGATACAAATCAGAAAGACGCCTCAGTTTTTTGTGCAATGGCAAAACGCCTTGTAACCGACGTCGCATTTGAGGTTGCAAACGATGCATTACAACTGTTGGGGGGATACGGATACCTTGAGGCATTTGGAATTGAAAAAATTGTTCGCGATTTGCGAGTTCATCAAATCTTAGAAGGTACAAATGAAATTATGCGTGTAATAATCGCACGGTCTTTGATAGAAAATTGAATGGCTGATATCTTGATTAGAAAAATTGGTGCTATTGGTAGGATTACCCTTACAAGACCAAAAGCACTTAACTCACTCACAGCTAGTATGATTTCAAAAATTGAGACAACCCTGGACGAATGGCGGGACGATAAAAATATTTCGAACGTAGTTATTGATGCAGAAGGGAATAAGGCATTCTGCGCTGGAGGGGATATTACGGATATCTATAATCAGGGTAAAAATGGTAATTTCAAATTTGGCCAAAAGTTTTGGGCCGACGAGTATCGGTTAAACTTAAAAATTGCACAGTATCCGAAGCCATACATAGCCTTCATGCAAGGATTTACAATGGGTGGCGGCGTAGGTATCTCTTGCCACGGCAGTCATCGTATCGTTGGCGAGTCCAGTATAATCGCAATGCCCGAATGTAGTATCGGACTAGTTCCGGATGTTGGGGGATCACACTTACTAGCCCGTCTACAACAACATATTGGAACATTCTTAGGAACAACAGCTTTTCGAATGAACCCAAGCGATTCAATCTTTTGCAAATTTGCTGACTATTATATTCCAACGAATCTCTGGCCGAATATTATGAAAAGCTTAATCGAAAATGGGGACATTGAAGACGCAATTAGAAAATATCAACAACCAAGCCCAGACAGTCCGATAAAAAAACTTGGGCCAATTATTGAAGACGTCATGAACGCCCCAAGCTATAAAAAACTAGATGAACGGATGTCTAAACATCCTGAACTTGCCTCTAGTCTAAAAAATTTAATGAAGAATTCTCCTCTATCTGTCGCATTTACCTATTTAATGCTTAAAATACCTTCAGTGGCCAAGAAGTTAGAAAGTGCTTTAAAAATTGAATATCGTTTTACTGCCAGAGCACAAGAGAAGACAGACTTCCTCGAAGGGATTAGAGCAATGGTTATAGATAAAGATCGGACTCCAAACTGGCGTCATCAATCATTAAGCGATGTTGATGAAAATGAGGTAAAAGCCCTTTTGAAGCCAATAAATTTAAAATTTTGAAAGGATTAATATGAAAATAGGTTTTATAGGGTTAGGCAATATGGGCGCCCCCATGGCTAAAAACCTTAGTGAAGCTGGCCATGATGTTTTTGGCTATGATATAGCTCAAATATCTCTTCATGGGATTCAACAAGTAGGTAATCTTGAAGGAGCCAGCAGGGGCATGGAAGTTGTTATAACAATGCTGCCAAATGGAACTATCCTAAAAGACGTTTATAAAGAAATAGTTACATTTGGTTCTAAAAATGCAATTTTTATTGATTGCTCTACTGTGGATGTAGAAAGTGCTGTAACGGTCGCACAACTTGCAAAACTTAATGATATTCAACCTTTTGATGCTCCAGTATCTGGTGGAGTTGTTGGTGCCGAAGCGGGAACACTTACCTTCATGGCAGGTGGCGACGAAACTACCTTCGATATAATAAAACCACTCTTTGAACTTATGGGCCAAAAAGCAGTTCTATGTGGGAAGAATGGAGCTGGACAGGCTGCTAAAATCTGTAACAATATGATTCTGGGAGTATCAATGATTGCTGTTTGTGAAGCTTTCGCTTTAGCCGACGAGCTTCATCTAGATCGACAAAAAATGTTTGACGTTGTTTCGACCTCGTCTGGACAATGCTGGAGTTTAAATACCTATTGTCCAGCAGCTGGAATTGGCCCAATGAGTCCATCCGACAACGACTATAAGCCAGGGTTCGCTTCCGACCTAATGCTTAAAGACCTCACCTTAGCTCAAACAGCCGCAAACTCAAAAAATGTATTTACTCCAATGGGCAACCACGCCCAAAAACTTTATTCGGATTTTATTGCCAAAGACGGCTCTGGTATAGATTTTTCAGGAATAATAAACTTCATAAAAAATAATAGTCGCACTACGCCATGACGATATGCTAAAATCATACACTTAATTCCTAGCTTTTTTAATAAAAAATTAAGTAAATCAAAAAATTGAATCCGAACAAATGGTTATTAATTCAAAAAAACTAAATTCCTTAATAAAGAAAATTTTTCTTGCAATGCAGTGCTCTAAAGAAGAGACTAGAGTTATTACTCATCATTTAGTCACTGCGAACCTTATGGGTCATGATAGTCATGGTGTGGGGATGGTTCCAATATATGTGAAAAATTTTCATGAGAAAATACTATTCCCAAACATAACTCCAAAACTTACTAAAGATGATCGCTCAATGATAGTTTTCAACGGTCAAAGAGGTTTCGGACAGTCGGTCGCAAACCTCGCGATAAAAGAGGGTATTAATAGATGTAAAGACACCGGCCTTGTTTTAATGGGCATCAATAATTCTGGACATATGGGTAGAATAGGTACGTACGGTGAACAGTGCGCAAAAGAAAATTTGATATCGATTCACTTTGTTAACGTCACTGATAGAAGTCCGTCAGTAGCTCCCTTTGGTGGTACTGAGGCAAGATTTGGGACAAACCCAATTTGCATTGCTATGCCAAGAGCTTCTAAAGTTGATCCTATAGTGCTTGATTTTGCAACGAGTAAAGTAGCTGTGGGGAAAATTCGTGTGGCCATAAATAAAGGAGAAGAACTACCTGATGGTTGGGTAATTGACCATAGTGGGAAACCAAGTAACGATCCTAGAGTTATGGAGCAACACATATACCCAAATGAAAAATCTGATATACCTGAAGGTGCAGTTCTACCAATGGGCGACTACAAAGGTTTTGGTCTATCATTGTTTTGCGAAATACTAGGCGGAATTATGTCAGGAGGAACTACAATTCAACCCAACCATGAACGGCTTGGAGGTGTGATTAATAATATGATGAGCTTAATAATCGATCCGAAACATCTAGTCAAGAATTCTTCCTTAAATGATGAATTAGAACATTTAATACATTACATCAAATCGAGTCCAAGTACCAAAAAAGATTTTCCCGTAGTCCTCCCTGGAGAACTTGAACGCAAAAAACTTAGTCATAGATTAAAAAATGGTATCACTATTGATGATGAAACCTTTGAACAAATCCTGAAAGCTGGCGAAAGCTTAAATATTAAAAGAAACTCTTTAAAAGAGTAATTTTAATCTTGAAATTTTTCGATTTCACTTTGGATAACTTGAATTATAATTTTACAATCCTCTGAAGAAAAAGTTAATGGTATTCGCATATCAAGAGTTCTGTCTAAAATGGATAAGGTAATTGGGAGAACTGGTAAATTTTTTATATAAGACCAACTATCATACCTACTCGTAAATGCTTTCGGTTCGCTAGCTCCAAACCACTTTAGCTCCACACCACGTGACGAACATTCGTCAACAAATTGAGGAATTTGATTTATTCCTATTTTATCTAATCTAAATTGAATCGATGAACCAACATAAAATTCCTTTTCATGCCTCTTAGGAATAACAACACCGTCAATATTCGACAAACCTTCAAAAAGTAAATCATATAGAACATTCCACCGAACAATATTCTTCTCAAGCCTCGGCAATTGCGACCTCAAGAGGCTTGCTCGCAATTGATCCATCCTGCCGGAATAATTTGGGGCATGTTGTCGAATCTTCTTAAAAATTTTCTCAGCAGGACTGGCACCATGACGACCGTAAAGCATATATGAACCTGATGAAACAACAGCTTTAGCAGCTAGCTCTGGGTCATTGGTCGTCAAAAATCCACCTTCACCCGAATTAATATGCTTATAGGTTTGCGTAGAGAAGGCCGATACTAATCCAAAATTTCCTGAACGAATTCCTCGCCATTTTGAACCCATCGTATGGGCGCAATCTTCAATAAGGCGAATACCCTCGTGATTGCAAATTTCAACTATGCGATCCATATTGGCAATATGACCGCGCATGTGGGATAATAGTAAATATTTTGCTCCACTATTTTTGGATTTTGTTGCCAAATCTTCTAAATCAATATGATAATTAGCATTAATTTCAACAAATACTGGTTCCGCGCTAACATTGTGTATCGCCCCTGGCACTGGTGCCAATGTATAAGCATTAGCAAGTACTTTATCACCAGGTTTGACCCCACAAACTCTCAAAGCTAACTGGATGGCATAGCCACCAGATGTACAAGCCAAGCAATAATCCACTTCTTGCCATGTTGAAAACTCAGTTTCCAACATACTTGCTTGGCCTTCCTCTCCTTCCTCGAGGTTATATCGATGAAGACGTCCGGTTTGCATGATATTAGTAGCCAATACTATTCCATCCGCAGGAATTGGTTCTTGTTGAGTGAAGGATTTTGTAAATTTTATTTTAGCCATAGCCAAGGCTCACTCTTTTTTGCTTATAATTATTAGAATAAGAATATGAGTGATATGCCAAAGGTCTATGTGACGCAAACTAAAATTATTATAAAAATACAAATTAAACAAAAAACAGTGTGATTGCAGGAAATGCAATTAGTAAAGCGACCCTACAAATATCGCTACAAACAAAAGGCAATACGCCCTTAAATGTTTCAACGATTGATACATCCTTCGCTAATTTATTTATTATGAAAACATTTAAACCAATTGGCGGCGTTATTAGTCCTATTTCAACCACAACAAGTACAAGAATACCAAACCAAATAGCTGTTTCTTCCACAGTCATTCCAAAATCTAATTGAATTAATATAGGAAAAAAGATAGGAATGGTGAGCATAATCATTGCAAGACTGTCCATCATACAACCTAAAAATAAGTATAAAAACAAAATAAATATTAAAATCATATAGGGTGAAAAATCTTGGGCAAAAATCCATAAAGACAGCGAATTAGTTATTTGCGTTAATGCAATAAATGAATTAAAAAACTCTGCACCAAGAAGAACAATAAAAATCATGGCGGCGGAAACGGCTGTATCCTCAATCACGTCTTGAAATTCTTTTAAACCAAAAGTCTCAGTAAAAAAAGCGAGTAAAGCGGTGCCAGCGACACCAACGGCAGCGCCTTCTGTTGGTGTAAACCATCCAAAGTAAATGCCCCCTATCACGAGCAAAAAAATTAATACGATTTTCCAAATTGATTTAAACAAATTAAGACGAATTTTAAAATTCACGTATGCCCGTCGAGGACCAAAATCTGGTCTAAACCTAACTACAAAGTGAATTGTTGCAAAATATCCTAAAAGAGCAATAAATCCTGGAAGAAAAGCAGCCGTAAACATTTTTGCAATATTTTGCTCAGTCAAAATTGAATAAATTATCAATATCACCGATGGCGGGATAAGAATTCCAAGAGTGCCCCCTGCCGCAAGAGAGCCCGTACTTAAAGAGCCTGAATATCCTAATCTTTTAAGCTCAGGTAAAGCCACCTTACCCATTGTTGCTGCTGTTGCTACGGATGAACCGCATATCGCCCCAAATCCAGCGCAAGCGCCCACAGCAGCCATCGCAGCACCCCCTCTGAAATGGCCTAAGCAAGCTGATGTGAACCTAAATAAGGTTTGGCTCATACCTGCTTTTGCAGCAAAGTTACCCATTAACAAAAACAAAGGAATTACAGATAACGAATAATTCGAAAAAAGATGGAATGCACTTGTCTTAGCTTGAGATAACACTGGCAGCCATCCTGCTATAAATATTGTACCTCCGCTCCCAACCAAAAACAAGGAAATACCAACAGGCACCCTCAAAGCCAAAAAAACAAAAAGAATAGGAAAGGCAACAACACCAAGTGTTAATCGATCCATCAGATTTCTCTAACAAAAAAAAGATCTTGGAACTTATTTAAGCTAGACCAAAAGCATATTAATGAAAGAAAAAAGAGGGAAAAAATAGCTGGGCCGAATGGGATCCAAACTGGGATTTCAAGAAGCATTGTCTGCTCATTGTATCGCATCATATCAAGCAATCCAAAAATCATCCTATATGAAAAGAATAATGCAACCATTCCAAAAACCAAATCACTAAAAATATCTAAAAATATCTTCTTTCTTTGATTCAATTTCAGGGTAAATGCATCAACAATAATATTACCATTTTTCAACTTACATATTGGTAGAAACATAAAAATGGAAACACCGCATGCAATCTCAATAAGCTCAAAATCACCAACTAGTGGCACCCCAAAAGTAACTCGTCCGATAATAGAAATAATATTCACGATAACCATCAAAATTAAAATTAATCCACCTGATACTGCTAAAATTTTTGCGAATGACAAAATTAATCTTTCAATAAAATGCCTTCCGAGAATTAATGGGTAGTTCGAACTATCTATCTTCATATTTTTTTATCAAATTTTGTGCCGCTTCAACTAGCTCTTTTCCACTTAGGCCATTTTTAGTTGCTGATGATATCCAATCACTTGTCATCTTTTCGCCGACTAATTTTATTTGTTTTAATGGTTCTCCAGATAATTGGAAGAACTCTCCACCGGCCTCAAGAGCGAGTTGACGGGCCGGAACTTCAATATCATCCCATAACTGTCCAGCAATTCTAGCTAGTTCAATCCCAGAATTCTTATCAATAATCGCTTTGTGTTCAGACGAAAGTGAATTATATCGGTTTTTATTCATCAAAAACAGAAACGGAGTCGTGTATAATCCACGGTCACCTTTGACGCCCGTATGAGCTTTCGTTAACTCATGTAACTTAAAAGAAGGCATCACTTCCCAAGGAACGACCATACCATCAATAACGCCTTTCGAAAGGGAGGGAGCTACCTGCGGGACCGGCATCCCAACAGGTGTTGCACCAAGACCAGCTAACATTTTAGTAATGGCTCTAGTTGGGCCCCGCAATTTTAAGCCTTTGAAATGCTGTATAGATTTAATCAAATCCTTTTTTGTGTGAATAGTACCTGGAGCATGTACGTGAACTGCTAATACTTTATATTCATCCAAATCGTCTTTTCCCAACGTCTCAGAATATTCATGACTGGCCTGTGAAGTAGCAAGTGCGGTAGATGGCATAAATGGGAGATCAAACACCTCCAATCTTGGAAATCTTCCAGGAGTATACCCTGCTACAGTCCAAATAATATCAACGACACCATCTCTTACCTGATCAATCAACTGTGGGGGCTTCCCCCCTAATTGCATCGAAGGATACATTTCAATTACCAATTCACCATTTGACTCCTTGGTTAATCTCTCAGCCCAAGGCTTAACAAATTGAGAATTAGAACTATGCGGCATCGGTAAAAAAGAGTGATAGCGTAGTACAACTTTTTCTGCAGAAACAAGTGTTGGCAGAAAGAGTATTATACCAATAATCAAGCAAATCATTCTTATCATGGAGTCTCCAACTCTCTTGTTCCCCCTTTAACAGCACTTAGATTTTTTCGTCACCTTTTCCAAAAATAGAATTTTCAAAATTTATGATGCAAGTTGCTATTTCTCTTTACAATGGGCCATATGCGCAATAGTGAGAATTTAACCTAGTCTAACCTCATCTAACACTTAATACACGCCCTAAGTCAAAGTAAATAGATACTTTTTTAAATTCATTCTCAACGTTTGGAATTTTAAACGAATGAAAATCCAAAATTTAAACTACACTTTTATCTGGTTAATGGCAGCAATGATGTCTCTTACGGCATTAAGCATCGATGCTATTTTACCCGCTATGGGTTTAATTCGTGCAAAGTTTGATATCGAAGCCAGCAGTGGTCACTGGATAATAACCTGCGTTTTTTTTGGCTTATCAGCAGGTCAAATATTTTTTGGACCATTAGCGGACACTATTGGGAGAAAACCCGTAGCCTTAATTGGAATTGCACTTTTCATTTTAGGGAACTTAATATCTTTCTTCGCACCTAATTATATTTTTCTTTTATTAGGACGCATTGTTCAAGGAATCGGAGCATCAGCCCCTCGCGTAGTTTCTCAGGCTATAATTAGGGATATTTCGTCAGGGCAAACAATGGCGAAAATGATGTCATTTGTAATGACAATATTTATTGTAGTCCCAGTTGTAGCTCCAGTTCTTGGACAAATTGTAATTTGGCTGATGGATTGGGAGTTTATATTTATTTTGTTGGTCATATATAGTTTTCTAATAATAATCTGGTTAACATGTGGACAAAACGAAACACTTAAAGAAAAACGTCCTTTTAATTTTATATCAGTAACATACGGATTTATTGAAGTATTTCAAAATAAAATCACATTGGTATATCTACTAACAACAGGAGTAATCTTTGGAGGGCTCGTAAGTTTTCTCAATATGTCTCAGCCGTTATTCCAAGAAACCTATCAAGTTGGTGATAAATTTCCGTTCTATTTTGCAGGAACTGCAATGATAATAGGCGGCTCCGCAATGCTCAACTCACACCTAGTTTCAAAGATTAATTTACAAGTGATCGTTTCATACGCATTCTTGTGGGTTTGGGCGTGGAGTGCCCTTTTTCTGATTATTTCCTTAATTTTTAACGAGTTAAATCTTGTCGGATTTATTATATTTTTCGTTCCAACGTTTGCCGCCTTTGGTTTTCTTTTTAGTAACGTTAATGCTTTGGCATTAGCACCAATGGGTCATATTGCCGGCACCGCCAGCGCTGCAATAGGGACATGTTCAAATATATTAGCTATACTTATTGGCGCATGCGCAACATACTTTTTTGTCAGTAGCCCAACTCCTTTAATTGTTGTCTTCTTTTCTGGGGCAAGTTTTAACATCTTTTTAATAATTGCATTGAATCAATTTAAACTAAAAATCTCAGAACCATAACAAAACTTTAAGTTATCAACCAAATAATTCACTTCAACTAAAGAATTGGAACAATCCAATGCAAAAATTAAAAGTAGATTTAGAAAATCGAACTGCTTTTAGAAACGTTTTAGTTCTTGCTCTAGCTCAAGCATTTGTCGGATCACAGCTTCCAATGCATTTTATCTTAGGAGGGCTTGCTGGCGCTTACTTGACTCAAAATTTGTGCTTCGCAACCTTGCCAATATCTATGATAATAATTGGATCGACAATTACAGCTCCTTTCCTGTCAAACTTTATGCAGAAGTTTGGACGACGTAACGGCTTTATTTTAGGAACTTTTGGAGGTGCCGTAGGAGCTAGTACATCAAGTTTCGCTCTTTTCAGCGACTCATTCTATCTTTTGCTACTGGGCTCGCTAATTACTGGAACTTACATGTCATCATATGGACTCTACCGCTTTGCCGCTACGGATCTTGCTAAGCCAAACTTTAAACCAAAAGCAATTTCTTACGTTATGGCGGCAGGTCTGATATCCGCGATATTAGGTCCACAATTAGTAAAAATAACTTGGAATTTAACTATAATTCCATTTCTAGGCTCTTATTTAACGATCATTTTCTTAAATCTAATTGGTCCATTTATTTTTAACTTTTTAATTTCTCCGAGTTCTAATACCGAAATACAAAATTTTCCTATTGGAAGGAATCGATTGCAGCTTTTGCAATCCAAGCCAATTAGAGTTGCGATAGTTTGTGGTATGATCGCTTATGCTCTTATGAATTTAATGATGACTGCAGCGCCTTTAGCTATTGTTGGTTGTGGATTTAACGAAAATAATGCAGCTGACGTGGTCATGGCTCACGTCTTGGCTATGACAACCCCCTCGTTTTTTACTGGGCATCTGATTGTAAAATTTGGAGTAAAACCCGTTATTTTCGTTGGGCTTGCATTTCTGTTAGCTTCAGCATTTGTTGGTTTAGGCAAACCTGAACTAATAAATTTTTATAGCGCGTTAATTCTTCTTGGCATTGGCTGGAACTTCAGTTTCATTGGCTCAACCTCTTTGCTTGCAAATAACCACACTCCAAATGAACGCGGTAAAGCTCAAGGTATGAACGACATGTTCATATTTGGTTTCGTTGCAATCGCATCATTAGCGTCTGGTGGCATGATTAACTGTTCAGGAGGAACAATACAGGAAGGATGGCAATTTGTAAGCATAAGTATGTTTCCACTTCTCGCAATAGCCGTAGGAGTAACTTTATTACTTAAATGGCAACAAGCTAAAATTGATTGAAATTATAACTTCCGAATCAGAACTCAATCCAATTTTGGATTACCTCCGTAGTATAACGTCAGCTTTGATGCTAGTTCGGAAAACATTTTTTTACATTGCTCGATAGAGGGAATATCTAATTTATCAATTCTCTCAATATATGGACAAGTTACTGCGGCAACAGCGAGACCATCATGATCAAATATTGGAAAAGACATATTTGTGACCCCCATCACTGTGTTTGATGGCCGTATATCAAACCCCTTTTTTCTTATCTGGTCGAGCTCAAGATAAAATTTAGTCATATCCCCTTTTGGTTCACCGATTACAATTTTATGTCGAGCAATAATCTCTTCTCGTTTATCATGATTGCCAAAGGCCGCGAGCACTCTTCCAGAGCTAGTGTTATAAAGACCCATGATTGATCCAACTCTCATTCCCAAGTCCCAGTAGCCCGGAGAATCAACCGACGAAACAACAACAATGTCACCATTATTTTCCATAACAATATGACATGACTGCCAAACATCTTTGGTTAATTTCTTCATTAGCGGTAAAGAAAAATTAATTAATCGACTAACAGGAGGATAACGATGAGATAATGAGAATAACCGCAAACTCAGCATAAATCGATCATCCTCACTAGATTTAGAAATATACCTTCGACGTACCAAGGTTGTAAGCATTCGATAAATCTCGTTTGACGATCGGCTTAAAGCCTTTGCTATCTCACCCTGAGAAAGACCTTTTTCATGCTCAGACAATAATTCCATAATGTCTAAGCCTTTCTCCAAGGCTGGCGCCCTATATCTTTCTATTTTCTCCAAATTATTTTCCGTGTTTTTTTGAGACAAAAGGATTTCTCAAACCGGATAATTTGGGTGAATAACGATATTCCATATGACTTAATTTATTTCCTTCTCAACAAATTCTTAACTCTATTTTGACTGCGTTAAGTATTTTAGCATTTGACTGCGTTAAGTATTTTAGCAAAAAGCCAAAAAACCGCACTTATATATATATGAACAATATGATTTATATACAAAAAACTTTTTCATATGTAAATAATTATTGCTTTTTTAAAAAGAAAGCTTTTACTATTAGAACTATTAAAACAATATTTCTAATGGGAGAAAATTATGAAGCTATTATTTTCATTAATCGTATCATGCACGATTTCAATTTCGACTACTGCCTTCGCTGGTAGTAGTGGAACTAAGGTAGCCTTGGTGCCAGGGGGGCCACACCCCTACTTTGCCGCTTGGGAAAAAGCTGGTAAAGATGCTGTAAAGGACTTTGGTCTTGGAAAGGCCGATTATAAAGTTCCTGCAGAGTGGGATCTAAGTCAACAAAATGAATTAATTGAAAGCCTGGTAGGCAAAGGTTACAATGCGGTACTTGTTTTCCCAGGGGATGCCGTTGGTACAAATAAAATTTTAGGTGAACTTGATGATGCCGGCATACCTACAGCAGCCCTTGCCGGGTGCGTTGAGCAACCAACGAAAGCTAAAATGTGCTTTGGTACTGATACAGGTCACTCAGCTTACTTAGGAACAAAACAGCTTATAAAAGCGATGGGTGGAAAAGGAAAAATTGCGCATTTTACTGGATTTTTAGTCGATCCCAATACGACGCTTAGAATTAATGCTGTCGAAAAAGCTGTTGCTGAAGCAGGTGGTGGAGTAGAAATTATCCAAGTCATTGCTGACATTGACGCATATGAACCAGCTGATGAAAAAATTAATGCATTCATGGCGGCTCAAGGAGGCGAAGTTGACGGCATTGTGACAACGGCTTGGGTTCCTGCTGTGGTAGCTTCTCAAGCTCTCACCAATATGGGTGATAAGCGAATTAAAATGGTTGGAATTGATCATGATGAAGTTGTTTTAAAAGCAATCAAAGAGGGTTATGTTCATGGAACAATGCTACAAAACCCATATGGTCAAGGTTACATCGGTTCTTATGTTATGGACAAGATCCGAGGTGGTTGTGTCTTTAAAGCAAATGCGCCATGGAAATCAACCGCGCAAACAGACCAGTTTATAGACTCAGGTACAGTCTTCGTCGATATAACTGACGTAGATACATATGTTGATGCTATGAGAGGAATTTCTTTAGACATACTGAAAACCTTTGATGGTACTTACCTAGACTGTTAAACAAAATCGAAAGGGAAGAATTGCTCTTCCCTTTCGAAACAGTTTTGCAAATTTTCATTCGGAAAAGTTAAAATGACTAAAAAACTGCCAAATTTTATGTTTACGAACCAATTTGGTTTGTTTTGCATTGTAATAATATTTGTCATTATTTTTTCATCGATAACTGATGGATTTACATCTAGATTCAATATTTATGCACTTTCCAGAGTTGTAGCAATCGACATAATGATCGGCCTTGCCATGATGGTTGTAATACTTACGGGGGGATTAAATTTAGCACTTGGCGCTATTGGCGTATGTGCAGCAATGTTTGGTGGTTGGTGCATGGAAACAATGGGTATTCCCGTGATCCCATCAATTTTTTTAATATTGGGAATGGGTTCATTTTTAGGATATATTAATGGCGTTATAACTGTAAAAACTGGAGTTCATAGCTTTATCGTAACCTTAGCAACAATGAGCATTTATTTTGGTTTAATGACAATGCTTACAGAAGCCGAAGCCTTTAGAAGATTGCCAGCCTCTTTTACCGATTTTGGATCGATTAAACTCTTCAATAAGTATGTATCGCCATTACTTATTATAAGTGTTACAGCATGCCTAACCTTATTTTATTTATTTAAATTCACCGACATTGGTAGAAAACTTATTGCAGCAGGAGCAAATCCAGATGCTGCCGAATTATCCGGTATATCGGTAAATACTATGTTCATTTATTGTCATATGTTATCGGGATTTTTAGGTGCTGTAGCCGCTATTATGCTCACTACACGTATAGGTGCAGCAATACCCTCGATGGCTGGTCAACTTGGAATGGACTGGCTCCTTCCTGCGTTCCTTGCGCCCGTTATTGGTGGCACACTATTATCGGGTGGAAAACTATCAGTGTTTGGAACCATGCTTGGCGCTATACTCGTGACCCTTATTACCAATGGACTCTATCTAATAGACGTAGGAGAATTTTGGATAAGATTTTTTTTAGGTATTATTCTTTTAATAGCCGTAATTCTTGATAAAACAAGAGAGCATTTCACGTTAAAAAGCGTAATAGTTTCATGACGATTACATTACAGACACTATTAAAAAAAGACTGGTTCGGTTTATTAATAGTCGTGATTTTAAGTGGTATACTAATCACTTTGTTTAAACCGGCATTTCTATCGTCATTTAATCTCTATGTACTAATGGTTAGCACCAGTTACATGCTGATTATAGCTTTAGCTCAAATGATAATTATTTCTATTGGTCAAATGAATCTCTCAGTTGGAGCAATTGGAGGCCTTGTAGCGATTTCATTCAGTGGCGTGATGGAAGTCTATCATTTATCAGTGCCTCTAGCGATTTTTATAGGTTTGGCAATTGGTGTCATTTGCGGATTTTTAAATGGATTTATTACTGTGAAATCTGGAATATCTGCATTTATAATAACCTTAGCAACTCTTTATATTTTTAAAGGAATTAATTTGGGGATTACCGAAGCTGAACCATTTTATGAAATCCCAAGTGCCGTAAAAAACTTTGGTAATGCTAAGATTGGAGGAACCCCAATACCCTACTTAATAATCATACCAATAATTATAACGGTTTTAATGTGGGTACTAATGAATAGAACTGAAACTGGGCGACACATGCTTGCATATGGTAATAGTGTGCAATCTGCAGAGTTACTTGGCATCTCGTCCTCAAAAGTTGTTATAACAGCGCATGTCATCTCAGGTACTCTTGCAGCTGTTGCTGGCATGCTCGTCGTCTGTCGTCTTCAACTGGGGACACCCAATATTGGAGACTCATGGCTTTTACCATCGTTTGCTGCTCCGGTAATTGGTGGAGCTATTCTGGCAGGTGGAAAAGTAGACGTTATCGCTACTTCTCTTGGTGTGTTAATAGTGGCTATAATATCCCAAGCGCTTGTCATCTTTAAAATTGATCCCTTCTTCGTTCAAATTTTCTTGGGTCTTATGATTTTATTAGCCGTCTTTATCAATCGTTATCGTGAATACAAGCAGGAAGCTAGTAGAAAGGTTTTTACTCATGACTGAGTTGTGCCTGGAAATAAATAGAGCAGATAAAGCTTTCCCAGGGGTACAGGCTTTAAGCAAAGCAAATTTTAAATTAAAAAAAGGTTCGATTCATGCCCTACTTGGTGAAAATGGTGCTGGAAAATCAACCTTAATCAAGATCATTACAGGTATTCATAAACAAGACCACGGAGACCTTCTCATTAACAACAGTGCTAGAGTGCTCAATACACCTAACGATGCCACACTGTATGGAATTTCAGTTGTACATCAGGAACGAAATTTAATCAGAAGGTTCTCTGTTGGCGAAAACCTCATGCTAAATAACCTACCAAGAAATCATTTTGGTTTGATTGATTATAAAGAAATCGCCATCCAATCAAAAAAATGGCTTGAAATTATGGACTTAAACATTGACCCAGCGACTCTTGTTTCAGATCTAACCGTCGCAAAAATGCAGCTATGTGAAATAGCAAAAGCATTATCATTAAAATCAAAAATCCTTCTTCTAGATGAACCAACCTCATCATTATCGCCCCAAGAATCTGAGAACTTATTCTTATTATTAAAAAAAATTGTTCGAGACGAAGGTGTAAGTATCGTTTTTGTAAGCCATAAATTGGAAGAAGTTTTTAGCATTTGTGACGAGGTGACTGTTCTTAGAGATGGTAAAAATGCGTGTACCTCGGAAAAAATTGAAAATTTAAATAGGAAAAAACTTGTTAAACTTATGATTGGGCGTGACGAACAGATCGTAAGAGCAAAAAGTCAAAACTCTAAAAATAAGAACCTAGTGTTAAAACTAAATAATGTGAAATCTGAAATTGGTCATAGAGATATAAACCTCGAACTGCATGAGTCAGAAATTGTTGGGCTTTATGGTTTAGTGGGTGCTGGAAGAACTGAGCTGGCTAAATGTCTTATTGGAATCGAAAAAATAGTGTCTGGCGATGTCGAAATAAACGGCTTAAAGCAAACAATACACTCGCCCAAAACTGCACTAGAAAAATTTAGAATTGGGTATATCAGCGAAGATAGAAAAAAAGAAGGATTAATATTAATCCACAACGTTCTTGACAACTCAAGTATAACGGTTTGGTCGAAAATTAAAAAAGCCTTCGGATATGTGACTGACGGGATGATATCAATGAAAGTCACCCCATATATCCAACAACTTGAAGTAAAAACACCATCAAATTATCAACTAATATCAAACTTATCTGGGGGGAATCAGCAAAAAATAAGTGTAGTGAAGTGGTTAGCTGCTGGCACTGACATATTAATAATAGATGAACCTACTGTCGGAATTGATATCAAAACAAAAGCATACCTACATAAACTCATTATCGAATTAGCTGAGACAGGTACATCAATTATTTTAATATCAAGTGATATGCCAGAAATGATAGGATTGGCAGATAGAATATTGGTAATGAAAGACTTCAAGATAAGTGGAGAAGTTAATAATAACCATAACTATGACAAGACTAGTGCAGCTATAATGGAATATATCCATGACTGAGAATACCACAGATAATCTAAATATAATTCTTCCGCATCAAATAAGAATAACAGAAATTCAAACACATGACATTCGTTTTCCAACTTCACTTGAAGATTTAGGAACAGACGCAGTTCATATAGACTGCGACTACTCCGCCACGTATGTTAAAATATTTACCGATCATCCAAAACTCGTGGGTGTCGGACTCACTTTTACAATTGGGAAAGGTAATGATCTATGTGCTGCATGCATTGATTTTTTCAAACCCTTCATCTTAAATAAAACAATTGCTGACCTGGAAAATAAGATGCATTCTATCTGGCGACAGTGTACAAATCATAGCCAACTTAGGTGGATGGGACCAGAAAAAGGCGTTGTTCATTTAGCAGTTGCAGCATTATTTAACGGTATTTGGGACTTAATAAGCAAATATCATAATAAACCGCTCTGGAAATACATAATAGAACTTAACACAAATGATCTACTGGATAAACTCTCGTTCACGTACTTAGACGACGCAATATCAAGATCTGAAGCCTTTGTTATACTTGAAAACAAAAAAAGAGATGTAGCTTTCTCAAAGAAAAATATCATTAAAAATGGCTTCCCTTGTTACACAACGGCAGCTGGTTGGCTCGGTTATTCCGACGAAAAAATGACAAAACTTATAAAAAATGCCCTTGCTAATGGTTGGACTCATTTCAAAATGAAGGTGGGGCAAGATATAAATCGTGATATAAAACGGCTTGAATTAGTACGAAAATTGATAGGACCAAATAATATTTTAATGATTGACGCAAACCAAGTTTGGAGCGTTCATGAATCAATAGAGTATATTAATAAGTTGAAAAAGTTTGATCTATATTTTGTTGAAGAACCAACTAATCCAGACGATGTACTTGGCTTTCGAAAAATTAAAGATGCCGTACCAGAAGTTAACCTAGCTACTGGCGAAATGTGTCAAAATAGAATTATGTTTAAGCAATTTCTTGAAAACGGTTCACTTGATTTCTGTCAGATTGATAGTTGCAGAATGGCAAGTTTAAATGAAATAATTCCGATAATGCTATTGGCTAGCAAATTAAATATACCACTCATACCTCATGCTGGTGGGGTAGGCTTGTGCGAGTATGTGCAACACCTCAACATAATTAATGACCTTATAATTACAAGTAATGACATCCGATTGAGTGAGTATGCAGAGAGCTGTGCAGAACACATCGAAAACCCCGCCATTATTAGTAATGGCCACTATGTTACACCATTGAAAGCTGGATATTCTGCTATAATTAAACAAAAATCTTTAGAAGATTATAATTTCCCATCAGGTAAGTATTGGAAATCAGTGCTCTAATCGTGATGGAAAACCTCTTCCATCGGAGCCCACCACTCGCCCTTCTTCCTATTGGGCATAGGAATTTGGCAAGGCGTACAAACCGCCCACCACTCTTGAACAGTTTTATTGTTAGCCATTAATCTCATGTCACGATCATAATCATCCCCCCAATACTCCATATAACTAAAAAGCAAGTTATTTCTCAAATATATCGAATAATTCTTACAATTAAGATCTGTCAAATTTTGTAGAACATCTGGCCAAACCTTAGCATGAAGCCTTTTATATTCGTCAATTTTGTCTTCTCTTATGCCAATTACCATACCGAGTCGCTTCATCGCATTTTACCTTGTAAAATCGCCCTATAACAAAATAACATTCAACTATAACTGCCTGGCTCGAACTTCCAAAAGTATAGATGAGTGTCACTATGCACTACCTTTACAATGTAAGAATAAATCCGTAGAATACAATACCTATTACTTAATCATTTTACCAATTTGATGCCTGATAATAATTAATTTTTAAAAGCTAGTATCAATGGCAACCAAAATTAAACCACTATTTTATCTCACGAGAGATCAATCAAGAAATCTGATAACTCATACTCCAAATAATCGGCTAGACCTAACCAATCTTCAGCTTGTTGACAAGAAAGAATTAGCGAAAAGATTTCTTCAACGGAATAGGAAGTAGCACTCTTCTGTCCGATGGTTTGAGGAACGATCTCCGTAAGCAAATTTATGAGGTCATCAATGACTTCCAAAGGTCTTCCTAACCTCAAAAGGGTAGCAAAATCTGTTAATTGCTCGATAACCAACTTTGTATTCATGCGTGATCCACAATGAGGTTACAACCTCTAATAAAAGCCCCAGTTTTGCTTGAGTTCCAAAATTTAATATCTGGGTGCCGTTCAATATATCTTTCCAACTCTATAAGATAACTAATAAAACTATCATGAGTCGGAATATCATTTCCATTCCCATCTTTAACCCAACGATTAGCTTGATTAGCCGGAGTAATATTCTCGTAATTTGTGAGGGTGCCACTCTCATGACCCGCATGAGTTTGAGTCCCAGTATACGCGAAATCTGCACCAAATAGAGTTATACTTTTGCAGCCTAAATTTCTTGCTAAATCAATAGCGGTATGAATAACACTACCACCGCTAAATAAGGAACCTTTAGGAAAAATTTCTTTCACTTTATCAAACAGTGGGCTCGCAGAATATGCTACATAACGATCTCCATACCAAGCTTTGATTAAATCAGGTTGGACAAGAGGAGAGTAAAGCAAACTAGCCTCCATCATCTTTGAGAAATCCGCTACCAATGGATGCGATATTGATATGTCCTTATCAACAATAACAACATAATCCGGAACTATCCCATTCTCAACTAATAACTTGCTAGCAGTTCCTACGGATATTATGATCGGTTGTTGTTTTTCGAAGCGATAGGATTGGATTTTTGGTATATTTAATTCTAAGGAGGGTCCCGCTCCAACAACAATAGCTTCTTGTGTTGAACTTATATTTCTTAGATGCTCAACTCCCTTATCTCTTTCAATGTAGGCATGATTTTCTTGAACTCGTTTTAATAAAGAAGATTCATTTCGTTTAAATTGTTTTTTAGAAAAATGATCGCAATTATTAATATACAAGAGATTTTTTATATTTTGGCTCCGATCATCCGCAAGGAGCACATCTGGATGAAAAGCAAAATATGGAGTTTGCAAGTCTAAATCTGAACTAGCAAGACTAATGTAAACTCGTTCGTCACTAATCCAAGTCCCTTGATCTCTCAACGATAACACTAACGAAAATAATGATAAATTCAAAATTTTAATATTTAGCTTACTTAGCTGAGCCCGCGTCAAAAGATTTTCAGAAAGATATCCTAGCCCTACACCATACAAATAAATTTCTTTTGACTCAGTTATAAAAGATGCCTGAACCTCTGCCTCTCGCTTTGGATTATGACGACTAGAGAGTTGTTTCCCTGAAACACTTATTGTATTTGCGAGACCTCGTACAATTCTAAAATCAAATTTAGTTTGAAAATGGCTTTTTACATCAGTTGCCAACTGAGGGTTCGCACTCTCAAGTTTCAAACAATTTTTATAAAAAAGTTCTTGTGAAATCTCCATACCGAAAATTAATGCAAGTCTTATGCCCTGAATAACAGTTTTCTTAAAACAATTTTAATATCTCGGTTTATCCATAAACAAAAAAAACCGTTTAAATAATTTAATTAATACAGGTACCATGCTTTAATACGAATAAAGCGGTATTTTGGCGTGATGTTCGGCTGATGTAGGGTTCAAACGATACCGGTCTCTTTTCTTATACTGTTGAAAGCTAACTTAACCCCCAAGAGATAGGAAAGAATAGTTTTCAGGTTTATTTCAGCACGAAATAGGGGTTAATTCAAGCTAGCGGTGAAACCTTTTGTATGAACGATTTCAAAGTGTTACGGCAATAGATCTGCTAAGTTATTAATTTTAATGGTGACCCCGAGAGGATTCGAACCTCTGACCTATTGATTAGAAGTCAACCGCTCTATCCAGCTGAGCTACGGGGCCTGAAATAGTTTAATGTGTCCAAGATATTTTTCTATTTGTTGCAAAGTTTTCACCATACCCATTTTTTCTGATTACAGGTTTTCTATGCTCATTCTCTGTTATTGTGTACGCTAGGCTATGCTTTTCAGCATAGATTATCGCATCTTGTTTGCTTTCAAATTTTAAACGCACCTGTCCTTGTGTGCCACTTGAACCTGTCCACCCCATTAAAGGATCTAATTTCTTCGAATCATTTGTATCAAACTCAAGAAACCAAAGGTTGGCCTTGGCTGGTCCTGACTGCATGGAGCTCTTTCCGCGCTTAAAGATACGTGCTAACATATTGTCACTCTTTTATTATATTTAATGCTTTATCAACAAAACTAATAGAAGACGCAAGTCTTTTAAACCACTTTTTAATAAAATATAATATTCTCACACCTCTTTATAATTTAGGTTGAGCAAAACTTATCAAACAAATACTATAACATCTAAAATTTTTCGTTCTAATTTTAATACATCAGATTTTTTAAACAAACAAACTTCACCAAAAGGGACTTTTAAAAATTTGTCACTTGATCTTAAACTTACTAATAAGCAACAAAAATTAGAATCCGGCTTAAGTTTTGAACTAATAACAAGTTTTAATCCTTCAGGAGATCAACCAAAAGCTATAACTGAATTGGTAGAAGGGCTTAAACAAACTGAACGAAGCCAAGTGCTCCTTGGAGCTACAGGAACTGGGAAAACGTTCACGATGGCCAAAATTATTGAAGAAACACAAAGGCCAGCTATTATTCTAGCACCCAATAAAACTCTTGCTGCACAACTTTATGGAGAATTTAAAAACTTTTTTCCTAATAACGCAGTAGAGTATTTTGTCTCATTTTATGATTATTATCAGCCGGAAGCTTATGTCGCACGATCAGACACATATATTGAGAAAGAATCTCAAATAAATGAACAAATAGATCGGATGCGGCACTCGGCTACTCGTGCGCTTTTAGAAAGAGACGACGTTATAATTGTTGCCTCCGTTTCATGTATCTATGGTATTGGATCAGTTGAAACATATGGAGCAATGACTCAGGATCTACGAGCAGGAGATACATATGATCAGAGATCCTTAATGGCAGATCTTGTAATTCAACAGTACAAACGAAATGACAAGGCCTTTCAGCGAGGGAACTTTCGAGTTCGTGGGGACACCCTAGAAATATGGCCAGCTCATTTAGAAGATATTGCTTGGCGATGCTCATTCTTTGGCGATACTTTAGAGTCAATAACGGAATTCGACCCTCTTACTGGTGAAAAATTGCAAGTCTTAGAACAGGTTAGAATTTATGCGAATTCTCATTATGTCACTCCACGACCAACACTTCAAAAAGCTATCAAAAGTATAAAACTCGAGTTAAACACTCGATTGAAACAATTCAAGTCTGAAAACAAATTGTTAGAAGCTCAACGGCTAGAACAGCGAACAAACTTTGACTTAGAGATGTTAGAGGCTACTGGGGTGTGTAATGGAATAGAAAATTACTCAAGATACCTTACTGGTCGGAGTCCAGGAGACCCACCACCAACCTTATTTGAATACATCCCAGATAATGCAATAGTTTTTGCGGATGAAAGCCATGTTTCTATACCGCAGCTAGGCGCTATGTCCAAAGGAGATTACAAACGAAAATCTACGTTATCTGAATATGGGTTCAGATTACCATCATGCATGGATAATCGACCCTTAAAATTTGAAGAATGGAACGCTATGAGACCGCAATCCATCTTTGTTTCGGCAACGCCAGCCTCTTGGGAATTGGACGAAACCGGTGGAGTTTTTACTGAACAAATTATCCGACCAACTGGCCTAATAGATCCAGAAATAGA